>PWWL01000371.1 GCA_003561515.1 Balneolaceae bacterium | reverse complement strand
GAACGGGTTCTCGTCAGAGAATCGAGCATCGGCCTGAACTTGAGCAGCGTCTCGTTCCATTCCCGGTCGGGATCGGAATCGGCCACGATGCCGCATCCTGCATAGAGTGTTGCCTTGTTGCCGTGCAGCAGTGCGCTGCGGATGGCTACGGCAAATTCGCCGCACCCGTTCAGGTTGAACCATCCTACCGGTGCGGCATACCAGCCGCGGTCGATCTGCTCAAGCTCATGGATGTAAGCAACGGCTTCGTCGCGGGGAAAACCGCCAACGGCCGGAGTGGGGTGCATCTCGCTGATGAGTTCATGAATCTGTACGCCTTCTCGGATGGAAGCCGAAATGGGTGTAAAGAGATGCTGCACGTTTTTTAGCTTTTTGATGCCGGGTACACGTGGATGCTCAACCCGGTAGCTGAATCTTTTGAGATTCTCGTTGATGGCGCGGATCACAAAATCGTGCTCGCTGCGGTCTTTATGGCTTTGCAGCAGATTTTGAGCCAGGGCCGCATCTTCAAGGGCACTTTGTCCCCGTGAGGTGCTTCCGGCCAGCCCATCGGTCATAAATATCCCGTTCCTGAAAGATGCAAGCCGTTCGGGTGTGGCTCCGATGAAAGCAGTGTCGGTATCGGTCTGAACCATGAAATTGAAGCATTCGGGATACTTTTGGCGAAGCTGATGCGTAAGCTGCGTAAACGAAGGCCGGTTTTTTGATTCCACGGTAAGCGAGCGGGCCAATACAATCTTCTCAAATTCTTGCTTTCTGATCATTCCGCGCGCTTTTTCAACGCGCCTGTTCCACGCCTCCCGCTCTTCGGGCTTCTGAAGGGTGCACAGAATACTGGGCTCATTTGATGGCGGCTCTACGTGTAAACCGAGTTTGCCGGAAAGGTTCAGGAATTCGGCAATGCGACTGATGATCTCCTGATAGATCTCGTCGGGACGTGAATTCTCCTTGCGGATGGTAAGAGTTAACATGTGCAGCCTGCCGCTTCTCACAATCATCCACTCGGGCAGCACAAAACGGGCTGCGCCAAACTTTTTCCAGGTTTTGCCGATGTTGTGGCGGTCGAACGAATAGCCGCCGAGGAAAAGAGGCCCGGCCATGGAATGCCTGATGGCGGTGTAGGCGTCAATCTTCTCCTTTAACCCGGATGAGAGTTCTGAGATCTCTTCGAACCGATTGCTGCCGGTTGCCCGAAGTTCGTGCACCTTTCCAGCTGCCGAGATGGCGATGTCGTTTTCCGGGTGATCCCAGTAAAACTGTTCTTCATAACCGGGATTGAGCTCGAGCGCTGCGAGCGGATCAATGGGCGCAACCGGCAGGGTTACCGATAAAAAGGGTGCACCTGTGTCTGAAACGGATTGAAGGAAACCGGTAAATTCCTGCGATTCAATCGCTTCTATAAATTCTGTTGGAATGATATGGTCGCTATATTCAAAGCTCATCTGCGGAATGATATACTAACTTTCAATTCTTTCAATATAAATTGAAAGTTTATCATTCCAAAACAGTTTTTACGGGCTATCTGATTGCACTGCAAGCGGGTTTGGGGATTGTGTGCGCTGCAATCTGAGATCTAAGTTCAAATCAATAAGATACTTATTCCGCATCATCAAACTGACCCGTATCAAACGGGTTACGGATACCGTAATCGTTAGGGCTGTATTCGGCCAGTTCGTAGTAATAATCCCAGGCGAGTTTGCTCTGGCCCTTATCATCCACCCAGTTGGGGTGGCTCTGCTTAATGAGCCCCACCACGCGCTTGGCATAGCGGACGCGTTCTTCCTGGTCATCAATTCGGGGGATGGCGGCGATCATCAGGTCAAGATTGTAGCCGCAGTCGTAATCTTTCGGTTTATTTTGTTCAAGAAACATAATGGAGTGGTTATCCGGAGAGGGCAATTTGTTTACTTTCTATCGTGTTCAAATCTACGATTTTTGTACCTGTAAAGTAAAATGATAAAATGTCGCGGTAGCTCCACCCGGCTTCAGCAAACCCTTTGGCGCCCCATTGGCACAGGCCTACGCCGTGGCCGAGTCCGTTGCCGGTAAACGTGATAGTGCCGTTGTCTCTCTCAATGCGGAAACGGGTACTTCTCAGGCGGATGGTATCGGAATGACGGTTCAGAATGGTGCGGAATTCATTGCCCTCGAACAGCAGGCGTCGGCCGGTGCCGTTGGTAAACACAACCGATCGCACGCGTCCTGCCGTGTCGTAATCGAGCTCCATATCGCTAAACCGGTAGCCGTAGCGGGATGAGATCAGTTCAGAGAGTTCGCTTTCATGCACCTGCAGGCGCCACCGGTAATGGGGCGATACCGAGCAGGCCCCGCCGTCGCCGGTTGAGCGGAGGTAGGGCAGGGGATCACCGCTCCAAACATCTTCATTATGGCTGGTGGCCCCGCCGCAGGTGCTCGAGAAGGCCGCAAGTATAAGCCGGTTGCTCCAGGTCAGGATTTCGCCGGACGTGGCAGTCGCAGCTTCGGCATAATCAGGACGTACAGGTAGCGCCCCCACATACACCTGGTTCTGCTCGTCGTCGCTGAGGTCGAACTGTGCATAGGGACTTCGGTGGATGCTCCAGAGTGCATACGTGCGCGATACCACTGCCTGTGTCTTTAACGCTTCCAGCTCTCGGAAATTCATCTCTCCGCCTATCACAGAGGCCACATAATCCTCAAGCGGTACCCTGTTGATAATGAGATGCCGGTTCTGCCGCTCATCAAACAGGATTTCAAAATCACCGTGATATAGCCGGTTGCCAAACCCCTGAACAAAAACCTGTGTTAGTCCGACGCTGTTTGAAAAGGAGAGAGTTGGCGATTCGAGCACGCGGTCGCCTTTTCGAAACATCACTTTTCCGTGCTGCAGATAAAGAAACGCAAAACCGTCGCCCGGCCCGAGCAGAGCCGAATCGCCTGACGCGGTTCGGAACCTGATCATATCGTCAACCGCGTTTATTCTGAGCACGCCCGGGTTTTCGTTGCCGAGAATGGAAACCCTGACGGTATCGGCTCGGCTCAGGTCGAGGTAGCTGTCGCTGTCGCCCGCAGGTGAACCCGTAAAGGCTTCACCGCCTATGGGCAGGCGGAGCAGCAGGCTCAGAAGCAGTGATGCTGCAAGTGTGATGACAAATTGTGACCGGGGTTTCAAGAATCCGTTACCCTGAATGTTGGTTCTGTAGATGATGTTTTGCAAGGTGCCGTGCGCTCAGGTTAGCGCGTCAAAATTTACTATATTTCCGCCAAAATAGAAGCAACCATCAGAGAAAACCTTTTTATGAT
>PWWL01000077.1 GCA_003561515.1 Balneolaceae bacterium | reverse complement strand
CCCGGCTGGAGTTCGATGATGTAAATTCTGAACAACCAGACAGGATCATCACAACGGTGGATGTCAATGACACGCTCTATGACCTGGGGGTGCCCTTCTTTGCGATGGGCTTCCCGGCAGAGATTTATGACGCCCCCTGCTGCAACCTGGGTGAGTCGGAAAAACTGACCTGGATCGCGGATACCTTTTTTGTGACCATGCCCAGCCGAATCAATGACCAAACGATATCAAGGTTGGCTGGATACCAGTGGGGCTATACTGAGTACAAGCCTGGCGAAAACCGACCTGTTGATATCGTCCCGTTGCAGGTGACCGATCAGTCACAATGGCAGGCGCACATACCTGTGCTGCAAATGAATTTTGGTGCCTGGCGTTATGCTTGAGACAAGTTTGAAGGATAATGCTGAACCTTCTTCTGCTCTGGAAATATTAAGATTAGAAACCACCCACCCACAGGAATTCAGGTAACTCAACGACGACATTATGGAAAAAGCAATCCGAGATTTATTTAACAATTCAATCCTTGAGACGGCGCTAAAGCGGTATCACATCTCACGAAAGGATGCGACCATCCTCGATGGGTTTGAAAGTTATATTTACAATGTGCGGCGAGAGGGTTGTGACCATATCCTGCGCATCGGGCACAGCTCACGGCGCACTGCCGACCTGATCCAGGGTGAAGCTGAGTTTATCAATCACTTGCGGGATGGGGGTCTATCCGTGCCCCAGGTGCTGCCATCCAATAACCAGCAATTCGTCGAAGCGATCGAAGCCCAGGATGGGTCATTTTTCCTGGCTACCCTGTTTGAAAAGGCACCCGGGCATCCCCCACAAGGTGACGACTGGAGCCCGGCACTTACGCATTCGATGGGCCAGTTTATGGGCAGGCTGCACCGGTTGAGCCAGGCCTTCCAGCCCAGCCTGCCGCGTTATCGCCGTTACTCTATTGTGGATGATTTTACTGAGATGGAGCGCGCGGGTCAGCGAATCCTCCCGGAGGGCGATGAACCGATCCTCCAGGCATTTCGAGATACAGTTGCTGCGATTCAGAGGCTGCCGATGGATGCAGAAAGTTTTGGTTTGTGTCATATTGATTTCCATGGTGGGAACTTCTTTATCACCGATCAGGGTGTGATCACGTTGTTTGACTTCGATGACTGTCAGTATGCCTGGTTTGTCTATGACATCGCCATGGCTTTGTTTTATGTGATCTCACATGACTGCAGCAGTGAGGAAAAACTTCTACATGCAAAGGCCTTTCTGTCTACATTCTGGTCAGGATACACCCAGGAACATGACCTGGCAGCCACATGGCTGGAATACATTCCCCTGTTCCTACGTTTGCGGGAAATTGATCTTTACATGTTGATTCATAGAAGTATGGATATTGACCAACTGGATCCCTGGTGTGCGAGTTATATGGATGGTCGGCGCGAGAAGATCCTCAATAACGCCCCGTATTGTGGGCTTGATTATGGGTCGATCGCCCAATAAAAATGGTAATTACTCAGCCTATCCTGCTCGCGTAGCACTCTTCGAGTGGTGAAGGAGTGGGGGTTTTGTGTGGCGGCTCCGCCGCCACACAAAACCCCCGGTTCACCTGCAGCCTGAGTAGTTACTAAAAATGTTTGCTTTAGCGGATTAGGGTGATTGTTTGAACCCGTTTTAACCAAAGGAAATAAATGTGCCTGGTGAACGTGTGAACAGCTCACCTGTTACGGGCATCTGCGGCCACCTCCGCCGCCAATTTCAATCGTAATCTGGTCCTGCATAAAATCCTGGATGAAGCTGCGGGCATCTTCGATCGGGATATCCCAAACAAAGGTAGACAGCTCCATAAAGGGGTCGAATTCGCGCCCTTGTACGAACATCTCATTCGGGAAGCGAACAAACAGCAAGTTTTCAGGCTCTAATTTGGGCAGCAGGCTGATCAATTGCGTAATTTGTGCCGGTGACAAATCGGTCTGCACCCGTCCGTGAAAAGCTTGGACCATGTTAGGTAGGGCTGTAAACACATTCGGCTGCAGCATTTTGTCGCGGATGGCGCATATGACCTTGGTCTGGTTGTCTGTGCGCATGATCTCCGTGTGATTGAGCCTGATCCTGGCAAAGCGCAGGGCTTCATCGCCCCACATATGATGTCGGCCTTCTTCAAAGACCCAGGCCATGTGATCAGGGTTTTCCGTATCGGCACGGCCATCCCAGGTGCGGCTGAGGTTCAGCGTGATACCGCCCAGGGCATTGACAATATCGACAAACACTTCCATATTAACGACAGCATAGTGATCAACCACAAGCCCATAGTTGTGGGCGATCGTATGTGCCAGCAGGCCTGGTCCGCCCCCTTCGCCCCCATAGCGGCCTAAATGGGGAATGCCGTGGGTATAGGCTGTATTGATCTTTCCATGGGTTATGTAGGCATACTCTTCCGTCATGCCGGGCAATTCGACCCACAAGTCACGCGGCAGGGTCAGCACGGTCACCCTGGGGGTTTCGAAATCAATGCGGATAATTCGAATGACATCTGCCAACCCGGAGCGGTATCCCTCGCTGGTGCTGTCGACACCTGCTGCCAGGATGTACATGGGCTTAGGGCCCTCTGGGGTTGCAGTTGGTTCAGGTGTTGGTGTGGTTGTGTCGGTTGGGGATGGGGTCGGTAAGGGTGGTTCTGTTTCAGCAGGAGGAGATGGTGTTGCCTCGGTCTGGACACGATCTGGTGTTGTTACCGTTGCTGTCTCAGTTAGGCGTTCTTCCTGGGCGATTGGAGTCGAGGGGGCTGCTGTCAGAGTTGGGATCATTAACGGTTGCCCTAATGGCTGATTCCACCAGTGCACCAGGAATAAAATTGTAATTAAGGTGCAGGATATGAGTGTGAGAGAAACTAAAAACGTAATCTTTTTAACCATTTTTCCGTAAGACCTGTCAAGGTTATTTTTGGGAGGTCTGCGATATATTAAGAAAAAATGCAAATTAACAATCAGCCTCCCTCATTGAAGATTGTACTTCAATGCTATGTCTTTGAGCAAATGTAACTACTTAGCCTGAAAAGGATTGTGGCTGAGGGTTCGCTTATTCTCGGATGTGAGATGATGATATCTTCACTGCTATCAAACCTCGGTTTTTCTCCCATCTGAGATCAGTGATTGTATTTAATATCCATGTAATTAGTGTATAATTAACACAAACTTCGATTGTAAAATGTGGAAAACCACACAAAAAACGTATGTAAAACGTGATTAGGCTACAAAATTAGCCAATAGAATAAGCAGGTGAATTATGTTTCGATATGG
>PWWL01000136.1 GCA_003561515.1 Balneolaceae bacterium | reverse complement strand
TTCACATCGGCCGGTTCATCCGACCACGCCCTGAACCCAAACCATGGACTGTTGTTGATCGGGCTGATTTCCGGGTGTATGTGGATGCGGTAGTGATACTGTGCAATCCGTTCCACATCATTGGCTCGGGCGCCCCTGAATTCGTTGGAAATCCATACACCATCACTCTGAAATCCGATAGTGCGCTGGTTTTGATGATTAATCTGCCTGTCGAAAGTTTCGGTTACCCCTTCCGGATCGTAAGAATAGCCGGTAAACTCTTCCGTTGTTTTACATGCCTGGAGCAGGATGAGTAACAAAATGACAAAAAACGGGTATTTGTATGTAAGCCGATGCATTGATAAGGTGTTGTAACTTTGTTGTTTAACGAATTTAAAAACGGTGTAACAATGTTTTTCAGTAAACTACAAATACTGTTATCATACTTATAGTAAAAAAATTGATACAGCTGCAGTTGCCAAAAAATCACAATAATAACGCTTCATTCCTGAGATACGCATTACCAATACTATGCTTTACATTCTTTTTAATTCCTACTAGAGTTGAAGCGCAGGATGATGAGCGCGATCCGGTTGTCTGGAACGTAAGTTTCGAGGGCAATGAAACTTACCGGAGCATGGTGCTGCGCGAAATCATTGCCACCGACAGGCCAAATCCGCTGCAGAAGCTCTTCAGGCGCCACTCCGATTTTGTGCTGAGTGAATCAGATCTTCGGCGCGACCGCATCCGTATCATGCGCTATTACGAGAGAAGGGGTTTTATTGATGTGGACGTTGATTATGAGATCATTCCCCGCCGCCGCGACTGGCGAAAGCGAGTGGTTTTCCACATCAGGGAGGGAGAACCTGTAAGAATCCGATCCACTGAAATCGAGATAGATGCAGCGCCGGAAATTGAGCAGGAAATCAGGGATGCCAGGGATTTTATAAGGGCAGCCGACAGGCATCAGTTTCAGCCGGATAACCGATACCAGACACTTCAAAGATCCGATGTGGAAGGCCTTTTCATCAGAACTCTTGAAAACCTGGGTTTTGCCTGGCCTGAGGTTGAGATCAGAAGTGAAATCGATACAACTGCAAAGCGTGCGGATGTCACCATCGCACTAAAACCAAACGACAAGAGCTTTTTCAGCAACATCACAATTGAGGGCGAGCTCTCCGTGCCGGAACGCATTTTACTGCGGGAGACCGATATCCGTGAAGGCGGCCTGTATAGCCGAAACAAGATGCAGGAAGCACAGCGCCAGATTTTTAACCACCATCTTTTCAGGTTTGCAACGGTAACGTTGCCCGAACAACCACGCGACTCTACCCTTGATGTACTGATTCGTGTAAGGGAGCACCCAAAGCGGTCGGTAACAGCATCTATAGGTTTTGGGCGTGAAGAGCTGCTCAGGGGACAATTAAGCTGGCAGCATCGCAACATCAGCGGAACGGGACACCGGTTTGGGGTGAGTGGCCGCGCATCTTTTATTGAACAGCGCCTGAGTACCGACTACCTGATTCCCTACGTATTTAATCCCCGCAGCAGTAACGTAACATCACTCTTCGGTGTGCATAAACTGGAACCGGCGTTCGAGCTGTTTCAGGCAGGTTTTAATAACAGCCTTATTTACCAGGTGCGTCGCAGGGCAACGGCTACAGCATCGTATGAGCTGTCGTTCAACGAAGAGCTTTCAAGGGACCCTGACGTCGACCTTCCCGATAACGTGCTGAATTATAATGTATCATCACTCACATTTTCCGGGTACTACACTCAGGGGATCACACGCGAACCGCGGGGATGGACAGTGCAGCCGTTTGTAGAATTTTCGGGTACCTTCGGTGAGTCAACATTTACATTTCAAAAAGTTTCAGTTGATCTGCGCAGGTTTACTCACCTGAGCGGTACCACGATACTTGCAGCAAGGGTGAATACCGGAAAAATCTTTTTTGACCAGGACAAAACCCTGCCCTCAAACATCCTCTTTTTCACGGGCGGAACCAACTCGGTAAGGGGTTGGAGCCGGCAGTCTCTGGGTCCGGCACGCCCAACATTCCGGGATGACGGGCGCTTTAATACCTATGTACCGGTTGGCGGAAGGGCTCTGTTTAACTTCAACATTGAATTGCGACAGGAGCTGAGGGGGCTAATTCCCAATTTTGGCCTTGCGGCATTTCTCGACGGCGGCCAGGTTTGGGAGGATGCATCAAATCTGGAAGATCGGCCCGTGCAGTTCGGAGCCGGAGGCGGCATCCGTTATCAGTCGCCCATCGGACCGGTTCGGATTGATGTCGGGTACAAAATAAACCCGTCTGACCAGGATCTAAACATATTTAACGGTGAGGATTTCGGCTCTGGCTGGAGCAGGATCGGGATCCATTTCAGCATCGGGCAGGCATTTTAGAACCACAAATGGACAACAAAAAAGAACATATCGAAACGAACAAACCAGCAAGCAGGCGCTGGCTCAAGTGGTTGATTGCCCTGCTTGTGGTTGTGCTGCTCGCCGGTGGCCTGCGCCTGCTGCTGAAAAGCGACTGGCTGTTCGACAAAGTGCGTGATATTGCCGTTGAGCAGGTGAACGCGCAGATTAATGGTACTCTTGCCATAGAGGAGATCAGGGGTGACCTGCTGAATGGGTTTACAATTTACGGGATTAAACTTCTGGATAGTGAACAACAGGATATTGCCAACATCGACTCCGTTTCGGTAGGCTACCGCCTTATCTCGGTTATCAGATCGCCTCATACGGTTGATGAGCTGTCACTCTCCGGCGCTGAACTGTTCGTGGAACAGCAGCCCGATTCCGTCTGGAATGTAATGAAGCTGGTTGACCTTGATGAAGGCCCGGAAGAAGCCGATCCCGTTTTCTGGGCACTTGAAAAGCTGACCCTAGACCGGGTAAATGTGCACGTGAGGTCGGAATACCTGCTTCCCGATGGTTTTCTGAACGTGCAGAACCTGAATGCCGATCTCACGGCCGGTATGGCTGAGAATGGGCTTTTTGCCACTCTTAGGTCTCTTGAGTTCGGCCTTGAGGAAGCCCGCCTGCCGGAACCTGTTGACGTTCATCTGGCTGCTGCGGCCGAGGGCAATAGTTACACTCTGGAGCGGCTTGTGGTAAACACGGGCCGCTCGGCACTTACTGCCGCAGCTGCCTATGAAGAGGATCTGACTGAGCCTGGTGATGACAGTGTAACCGCCGAAGCTGAATTGAAGCCGCTTTCGTGGCGCGATATTGCGGCTTACGCTGAAGACCTTCCCCTGGTTCAGGACCTTGAGTTAGAACTGGGTGTTTCGGGTACGATGCGGGATCTTGGAATTTCACT
>PWWL01000319.1 GCA_003561515.1 Balneolaceae bacterium | reverse complement strand
CGTGAACCATATCATATCAACCATATTGAAGGGTTGTGAATATCGAACAATTCCCAGAGGTGTTAAAAACCTATCAAAACCACACGTACATCCGCCGGGGCATGAATCCTAAATCCCAAAAACCCCGAAGGGGTTTAATGTGATTAGCCCCCATGAAATGGGGGGTGCCATGGACCGGATACCGGCGACCCCGAATGGGGTCGAACCCCGATGCGTGATGTTGCCATGGTTTCGCGATTTGATGACTTAATTGGGATCGCATTCAACCCCATCCGGGGATTACCCTTGTTGCATTGACCCAATCCTGCATTCCATGAGGGTTTACAATAGGTAACATGCCTGCGGCATTCAGGCCGTTACAAACCAAATTTGTGTAATTGAATACGTTTCGGAGAAACGTCTGGTCGGTAGTGAATTGGAAGCGTTATCCCCCGGAACCCCGAGGCCGGAATGATATCAGCGCCCAAATTTTATTCGAGGGGTTGATTGGAAAGACCATCAAAAGATCCGATCCCACAGCTGCCAATTTCGGAGAGTCGGGGACAACCTCCGGATTACAATTTCGTGGTTTTGCATGTACCCGGGCCGGAGCTTGGTGAGTCGGGCACCGCTGATGCTGCCGGAACGCACACGGCCTGGCGCTTTTCCGGGACCGGGGGTTCATGATCCAATCACAGAAGACCCAAAACGGGGTTTAATCGGGTATTGGGAGTAGATTATCAAAATGGTTCAAACCCCGTTTTGGGTTACCCTTGTTGCATTGACCCAATCCTGCATTCCATGCGGGGTTACAATATGTGACATGCCTGCGGCATTCAGACCGTTACAAACCAAATTTGTGTAATTAAATACGTTTCGGAGAAACGTCTGGTCGGTAGCAAATTGCAAACGTCAGCCCACGGAACCCCGAGGCCGGAATGATATCAGCGCCCAAATTTTATTCGAGGGGTTGATTGGAAAGACCATCAAAAGATCCGATCCCACAGCGGCCGATTTCGGAGAGTCGGGGACAACCTCCGGATTACAATTTCGTGGTTTTGCATGTACCCGGGCCGGAGGTTGGTGGGTCGGGCACCGCTGGTGCTGCCGGCAAGGCGCTCCTGCCAGAACGCACACGGCCTGGCGCTTTTCCGGGACCGGGGGTTCATGATCCAATCACAGAAAACCCAAAACGGGGTTTAATCAGGTATTGGGAGTAGATTATCAAAATGCTTCAAACCGATCTGAGGACCACTTAAATCAAGCTGCATTAATCAATATCGTCACTGGCCTCAATCTCAAAAAACAGGTCCACCTCATCAAGCGGTTCTTCGAATGACAGTTCCAGATCTACTTCTTCACTGACTATTACAGGATTATCTTCATAAACAAACGAAAATTGAAGCAGTGTAATAACAGTTTCCTGTTGCGCTGTGATTGGTGTCTCTATTCTGCCGAACTCATCCGTAACAATAAAGCCCTGATCAATGATATCGGCAGAACCCTCAAAAGAGGCGGCCACGGTTACTTCAGTGCTGACCACGCCTTCACCGGTTTCCGAATCCACAAATTCTGCTGCTATAAACGCTGAGGCAAAGTTTTCATCCACGCTGGATCCAAGGTCGCAGCCTGTTATTATTAATGCAAAAGCAAAGGCATTTACTAACGTTGCAAATGATTTATAATTTATCATGTTGAATATAAGTGATTGAAAATATTATCCACTCATATCAACGAACCGCTTGCGCTTATCTTATACATCAATATAGTGCCGTCTGATTAACTGATTTTCAATACGTCGGATAAAACACCGGCGGCCGTCACTTCCTTTCCTGCACCCGGCCCCTGGATTATCAACGGCTGATCGAGGTAACGCCCGCTCTTTATTTCAATCAGGTTATTGGTGCCTTTAAGACCTCCAATCGGTGAATTTTGGGGCACAGACTGAATGCCGACGCGGATCTTGCCATCTTTTAGCTGCCCCACATAGCGAAGCGTATGACCCAGTTTTCTTTCCGCATCAAGCCTCTCTTTCCAACCTGCATCGGCCTCGTGCAGACGCTCGAGAAATTCAACCGAATCCACATTTTGAAGAAAATCGGGTATCAAAGATTCCACTTCTATATCGCTGCGTTCCATTCTCAGTCCGCTGATGCGCGCAAGTATGAGAAATTTCCGGGCAACATCCTCTCCTGATAAATCATCGCGCGGATCTGGCTCGGCATAGCCCAGTGTACGAGCCCGAATCACGGATGTACTGAACGATTCACCCCTGTCGAGCTCAGAAAACAGGTAGGTCATGGTGCCTGATACAACACCGTTTATTTCCAGAAGGCGGTCTCCCGATTCAATGAGGCTTTTGATGGTGCCGATCACGGGTAGTCCTGCGCCAACATTTGTTTCGTAGTGAAATTCAACATCGTTCTTTCTGGCACTATCTTTAAGCTCATCAAACGTTTGCTGGCTGCGCGTGTTTGCAATTTTACTTGGAGTTGCTACGTGAATCCCTGCCTCAAAGAGTTCCGGATAAAGATCCGCAACATCGCTTTTGCCCGTCGCATCAACAAATACAACGGAACCGTGCTCATAGGCAGATAGTTTTCGAATAATCTGGGCCCAATCTTTTTCAGGACCCCGGTTCAGGTCTTCCCGCCTGAATGACGATGATCGATTGAGCCAGAGTACGTTACTTGAATTGCAAACACCGATAATGCGAAGTGCCGGTTTTTTTAATGCCTGTTTAAGAAAGGTGCTTCCAACCGCGCCGAGCCCGGCTATAAATACTTTCTTTGCGGTTTGCACCTGTCTCTCAATAACTGTGGAATGAGCGATTGCCTGTAGTGGTGTCATTTTTATAAATGTCAGTGTGTAAGTATAGGTTTCGTTTCTGTAAATGGTTTGATGACGTTGTTAAGCTGTTCAAACTCTATTAAAAATGCGTCATGACCGTAGTCGGACCGAATCTCATGATATCTGCTGTTTGGCAGCAGAGATGCCAGATCGATCTGTTCCTCAACCGGATAGAGATGATCGGAGTTAATTCCAACCACCTGTACGGGAACTTCAACCCGGTTTAAAACTTCCTCGAAACTGTCGCGTCCGCGGGAAACGTCGTGAGTGTCCATGGCTCGGGTCAGGATGATATAGGAAAGAGCATCGAACCGTTTTGCCAGTTTTTCGCCCTGGTAATTCAGGTACGATTCAACCTGGAACTGTCCGTTCTCATTCTGAAGCTTTCGGCCGAATTTGCGGTTATAGTCTCCGGGTGTTCGGTAGGTAATCATCGCCATCATTCGCGCGGCAGAAATTCCGTTAAAAGGTCCGTCATCCCGGTCGTAATT
>PWWL01000135.1 GCA_003561515.1 Balneolaceae bacterium | reverse complement strand
TGATCTGATCCTTTTGCTGGGAGGTTAAATTCACCATATCTGCTTCAAGCGCAGCAATTCAAAACTTATGAATATTGATGAGATTTTTGATTCTGCAATTCCATTTCAGAATCGGACTGCTGCCGTTCTCGATTTTCAGCTTGAAAGAAACCCATTATATAAGCGTTTTGCTGAAGTTTTCGGCATTAACCATGCAGAAGTTATCCCAGCAGAGATCCCATTGCTCCCGATTCGTGTGTTTCGCGAGCACGATATGTTAGTGACAGGAAAGAAACCTGAGATCACATTCAAAAGCAGCGGTACGGGTTCAATGACAAGAAGCCGCCATCTTATCACAGATACAGCACTCTATAAAAAAGCGATTGAGCAGGAATTTTATCGCCATTTCAGCAAAAAGGATTTTTCAATTCTTGCCTACACGCCGGGTTACAGCGATAATCCGGAATCCTCTCTGGTATGGATGCTCAACCATCTTATAGATCAGGATGATTACGGACTAAGCAGGTTTCTTACTCTTGGCAAACCCATTGAAAAATCAGAACTGGATGAGATTACGGAAAAGGGGAAAAGCGTGCTTTTGTTTGGAGCTGCGTTTGGCCTGTTGGATTTGATAGAGTTGGGATCGGCTGCACTGCCGCCCGGAAGCGCTGTAATTGAAACCGGTGGTATGAAAACGTATCGCCGTGAAATCACCAGGGTTGAACTCAGACAGCACATAGAGCAGGGCTTCAGGATTCCACCGGAAGATATTCATTCAGAGTATGGCATGTGTGAGCTGATGAGTCAGTTCTATGCTATCGGCGGTGAGTGGTTCTCGAAACCGCACTGGGTACATATAAGTGTGCGGAAAGAGGACAATCCCTCAGAGCTTTGTCAGCCGGGGGAAGAAGGCAAAATCGCTGTAATTGATCTGGCAAATGTGTATTCCTGCCCGTTTATTCTTACAGAAGACCTCGGAGTAATGGATGAGAAGGGGCAATTCCGTGTTTTGGGAAGATGGAACAAGAATAATATGCGCGGCTGTAATTTTTTAATCGATCGAGACTGATGGACGATCTTGAAAAACATATAGAATCCATTTCCCGGGCCGTTGATGAATGGCTTCAACCGGATAACAAAGATCTCAAAGATGCCATCGACCGAACGGTAGATGAAGGGTTGTTTGCGTTTCACGATATTCAGCATCAAATCAGACATTTGAAGCAAACCGTACACTTAAAAAGCCTGAGTGCCTGGGCAGGCAGAGCCGGCCTGACACACACCAGCTGTTCAAACCGTAGGGTTTTGTGCCTGCATGCCGGTAATCTGCCATTGGTCGGTTTTCAGGACCTGATCTCCGTTTTGATGTATGGTGCTACCTATCTTGGAAAGCTGTCGAGAAAAGATCCTTGGCTGCTTCAGTCATTTTTGAAAATTGCGGAAAATCGTGGCTTATCCGGAATGGGCAAGTGGAGTACAAAGCTGAACAACTTGGAAGGAGAAACCGCTGATGCATTTATCTTTGCCGGGTCAGAACAAACTGTGCCCGAGGTGACAGAAACGCTTGAGGAACTAAAACTTATTAAGTCGCAGATACCTTCACTCATTAGAACAGCTCACTTCTCTATTGCCTGGATAACGGATAACTCTCCAGAGACAATGATGAATTTGTCAGAGGCCGTCTTCCGATATGGAGGCAACGGATGTCGTTCTGCAGCTATGGTTGTGGCCCCATTTAATCTCAAATCCCAGGTATGTTCATTTACAGATTATGTGGATACCTTTTGGCTTCGCAACCCTCAGCACGAAAAGCCGCTGCCAAAATTATTCCACAGGTATGCGTACAATAAATCGAAAGGGTTACCGCAGGCCTGGTTGAATGACTTTTTGATAGAGCAGAACAGTGAAATACCTGATGAAAAGTTTGTGCTTAAATGGGTGAAAGGCGGAGAAAAAGAAATCAAGGATATCATCAGCTCAGCAGGAGAGAAACTGCAGTCGGTTTACAGGTCGGACGGTGCCAGACTTGAACTTGCAGGAAGAGTTACGGAGCCGCTTTCGTCAGCGCAAACCCCCCCAATCTGGTGGAAACCCGATAATACAGACACTATTCGCTGGCTAATCGACCATGTGAGATGAATAGTTTTGCTATATTGAATCACGGAAAAATGCAACTTAAACAATCAACCAAACATGAACACAAACGTGCTGGCGATCTTCCTTTTTTTCTGCATTGCATCCCTGGTTTTTACAATGTGCGCTTCAGGCTCTGAAAATGAAACAAGGGTAATTGAGTACGAAGACTTTGAACATAACCTTCTAGTATTTACAAAGACGGAAGGGTGGAGGCATGATTCTATTGAGGCAGGAATAGAAGCTGTGATGAAACTTGGACAGGAGAACGGTTTCTCACTCACGTTAACCGAGGATAACAGCTACTTCACACCAAGTAATTTGTCGCGCTATGATGCGGTTCTTTTTCTGAACACAACGCTTACTGTATTTGATGACGAACACAGGGAAGCCTTTAAAGAGTACATACAAAACGGAGGAGGATTTGCAGGTGTACATTCAGCAACCGACACGGAATATGATTGGCCCTGGTACGGTGAACTTGTGGGAGCCTGGTTCGACAATCATCCGAATAACCCAAATGTAAGAGAAGCTGTGATCGATGTTGTCAATCCTGATCATCCGGCTACAAGCATGCTACCCGAGCGCTGGCAAAGATCGGATGAGTGGTACAACTTTGGATATATGAATGAAAATGTGAATGTGCTGCTGAAGCTGGATACCGATAGTTACAGCGGCAGCGATCATCCGGGAAATCATCCCATTGCCTGGTACCACGAGTTTGATGGCGGCCGAGTATTTTATACCGGGCTTGGCCATACGAGGGAATCCTATAGCGAAGAGCTTTTTTTACGACACTTGCTCGGTGGCCTCAAATACGCTATGGGAATCGAGGAGTCGCCTTGAAGAATGAGACGGATAAACGGATATTGCTTGAGTACTTCTGTAAGGGTGTCTGTCTTTATCAAAAAAGATCTCACGCGGAAAAAGTAATACAATCATCCATTGGCTAAGAAAACCAGTATCGATACATTTCGGGACCTCTTTAAACAACTGAAGCAGGGCAGTTCGCTGAAACCGGTGTATTATCTTTATGGCGAAGAGTCTTTTTTTACTGACCTGATCCAGGATGAAATAGAAAAGCTTGTACCCCCTGACCAAAAGGATTTTAACTTCGATCTGATTTATGGAGCTGATACCTCTCCTGCGAGGGTTCTGAGCATTGCTCGCAGTTTCCCGATGATGGCTGAGAAAAGAGTGGTTATTGTTCGCGATTTCATCAAACTCGGTGAGAATACGGACGACGGGAACCTGAATGATTTTGCGGGGTACATCCTGCAACCAAATCCTTCCACGCTGCTCTGCCTGATCGATACGAAATTTCCCGATCGCCGAACGGCACTGGGTAAAGCCGTGAAAAACTCGCCGCATGCTTCTGTGTATGAGTTTGATACCGTGCCGGATTACAAACTCCCGGATTGGATAGTGGATTGGACTGCACATGCGCATAAAAAGAAAATGGAACCAGATGCGGCCCGGATTTTAAGCCAGATGGTTGGCCAGGATCTGAAGCTACTGTCCACAGAAATAGATAAAGTGTGCACTTTTGTAGACACTTCAGATCGCATCACTCCGGAGCACATAAAAAAAATTTCCGGCTCATATCGCGATTACAGCATCATAGAGCTGAAAAATGCAGTAGTAAACCGAAATCTGGACCAGGCCCTTGGCATAGCGGAACAGATGTTGCTTAAAAGTAACTATAACGCGGGAGAAGTAATTAAAACCGTGGGGTTCTTTTACAATGTGTTTGGCAACATCTGGCAAATATGCCGGCTCACCGAAAAGGGACTGAACAGACAACAGGTTCAGGACCAGCTGGGCGTAAAGAACAGTTACATCTTTAACGCGCAGATGAGTGAAGCATCACGGTTTAAGCTTGCTGAAATGCCCGAAATTTTTGAAGCACTGCTCGACGCAGACAGTGCATGCAAAGGTTTCAGCACATTGGATACCTCCTCGATATTTCTCCTGCTGATAAAGCGCATCATCGGCTGATTTATCCCGCCGGTGTTGCGGTAACGGCAACATACGTACTACGGGGTATCATCATGAAAGCTTCAGCAACTACCAATCTTCATCAATTGTCAGACGAGGATGTAATGGAACAACTTCAGGCCGGAGTTGTTCAGGCGTTCGACATCATCGTACAGCGGTACAAAGACAGGCTTCATAACTTCCTTTACAGGTACACGCACAACCACGAAGACTGCGAAGACCTGGTTCAGGAAACATTTCTCAGGGTTTATAGAAGCCGCCATTCCTATGAAAGGATAGCTAAGCTTTCAACCTGGATGTACACCATTGCGCTGAATCTTGCGAAAAGCATGTACAAGAAAAAGCAGCGAATGAGTCTGATTTCCATACATGCCGATGAGTCTGATCCCGACGACAGGGAGTTTGAAATTACCGACAGCACCATGCTGCAAGACGACCAGCTTCATATAAAGTTGAGCATGCAAGAGCTTGAAAAGGCACTTATGGAATTAAATGAAGATTTTCGGGAAGCGATTGTACTGCGTGATATTCAGCAGCTTACTTACGAAGAAATTGCTGAAATAACAGGAACTGCGATGGGTACGGTGAAGTCCAGAATTAATCGTGGACGAATTCAGCTTCAGGAAATTATCGGAGATTATGTGAAGTCGGAAACTTTCTGACCATTAGAGAGTATGAATTTCTGAACGCCAACTCAGAAATTCATACTCTATGATTTTTGAAATTAATGGGAAAGAGCTCCTATGCAGCTTTATTCTCGACTATTCAGACAACTGCCTTAGCCAGGACGAATGTAAATCGTTCTTCGAACTTATGCGCAGCAACAGTGCCGTTAAGAAAAGTACAGAGAGCAACATATCTGTTAAAAAGATGCTTAAAAAACTGCCAGAGGTAAAAGCACGATCTTCTTTCGACAGAAAAATGGCAGCTTCATTCGCTATCGAGCTTGAGAGAGAAACAATTGAGGCGAACAGAAAAAACCTTGCAAAGAGACTGACGGTTAGGTAGCAAAGCCGATTTTCAAGAGCAGTTCTTTTTTCAACTCGTTTAGCTCTTGGTGCGATTTATCCGCTTCCAACCCTTTTTTTACGTAATCGAGAGCATCGCTGTACGCCTTTATTTGCTTAAGCACCCAGGCAATATTGAAATAGGCATCTACAAAAGTATCGTCACGTGTGATGGCATCCTTATAGCAGCGAACGGCTTCAATGTGCTGATTTTGACGGAGATAAAAGTTTCCAAGATTGAAGTGGGAGAGAGCATTGTCCGGATCAGCTTTCACAAGATACTTGAACAACTCCAAAGACTTTTCCGGATCACCAAGCTGCTCGTAACAGTCGGCTAGGTTATTCAGTGTAGGTATATGATTGGGATCAATGTCAAGCGCATCCAGATATGCATTCACTGCAAGCTGTGGCTGATCGTTTTCTGCGTATGCGTTTCCGAGATTGAAGCGGTAAAGAGCACTTCTTTTGTCAAGTTCAGCGGCTTTTTTGAGCTGAATGATGGCGTTCGAATATTTTCCCTGCAGAAAAAAGCCTACTCCAAGGTCATGTATGAGTAAAGGATCTTGAGGGGTTATTTTCAACTGTTCCTTTATCTCTTCGATCTGTTTTTCGATCTGATTTTCAGGGCTCAAAACTGGTATCCAATCTGAAGTTCAAATTTGAATGAGTTTATGGTACTGGCAGAGAATATTGCCTGTATTGGGCCAAGTATGGTTTGCGCTCCAACAGTTAAAGCTGCTCCATATTCCATATCAGGCCTTGTGAAGTCAAGATTCCACTCGTCCATAAATCGTCCGCCAAAAATATCAAAACCTATAAAACGATGATAAAATGGCTCTATCTGTACACCAAACGATCCAAATTGGATATTTCGTTTCGAAATTTCATATCTGCTAAAACCCCCAAACCGTACAAAGCCAAAGGAGGGATGCAAGCGGTTTGGGGTATTCCAGTAAAGCCATGGCAGCTCATCACCGTAATTAAAGCCTGCATAAAGAGTATTTCGAATCGAGAAGTCTGGGGTAACGGCCAGATGGCCTTCCCAGTAACCGGATATGGATGTAAAGAGTATGGGGCTGTAAAATATAGGATTGCTGTGAAATCCTTCCGCGATAAATTTTTGTCCGCGTGTGGGGTACGATTTCCGGTTCAGACGGTCGAATTTATATCTTGCGAATAGTGCGTGATGGTCTCTTTCAGAAGGTTCAATGCCTTCACGATTTATGACATTGCGAAATGCGGTAAAGTCTGCCCTAAAACCAAGTGCAAACATGTGCTGGGTACTAAAGTAATTGCCCGCTGAAATTTCGGCCCTGAATGTGTGATTGTGGAAGCTGGATACCCTGCTGAAATCTTCATACCAGTCAACCTTTTCAGTCATAAATCGAAATGAGGTAAGTGCAGCAAGGCTTGAGCCCAGAGCCCCGTAGTATATATAATCGCTTCCAAATTCGAGCCTGTCACCGAGGCGTGCCTCAAAACGGTTGATCGAACCCGGGTGAAGCATGTCCTGGAATGTGCTTTCAAGCAAAATTGAGGCTTGAGTGCCTGTCTCATATCGTAGTCCTACTTTAAAATCGTTACTCTTATTCTCCTCAATGTTTATCTGCAGGTTGTAGAAATAGGATGTATCAGGTACAATTCTGTAGGTGACCTGCTTTATATATTGTGAACTGAAAAGCCTTGAAATCTTTTCGTCAATCAAATCCGGTGAAAGACTATTGCCCGGCACAAATTCCAGCTTTCGTTTGATAAATTCATTGTCAAAAAGCGTGTTGCCTTTGGTAATGACATTCTGAATTGGCAGTGCGACCGCCGGTTCCATTCCGGGACGTTCGGAGGGAGCGGCGATTTGTTTCCCGGCGATTTCCCTGAAATCATCGATGTACCGCTGGCCAACCTCAAGCCCGATTTCGAGTATTTTATCCATTTGATCGAAATCGACCATGCTGTAATCATCAAGCTCTCTAATCAGAATTAATTTATCGGCTTTCTTTCGTTCGATTTCGAGGCGTTCATTAACCCTGAACAGAACGGTTTGATTCATGATCTCGGTAAGCGATCGAATTTCATCCTGCTCCATTAGCGGCATAGATACATCAACCGCAATAATGTAGTCGGCTCCCATGTCAATCGCATCCTGAACAGGTAGATTTCGTGCAATGCCCCCGTCAATGTACATCCGCCCATCAATTATATGAGGGTACATTGCAGATGGAATTGAGATGCTTGCCCGAATGGCATCGGGCAGGTAGCCTGACCTGAAAACTACCGCTTCCCCGGTTTCAAGCTCGGTGGCTACTGCTGCAAAGGGAATGGGAAAGTTATCGAAGTTATCGGTTGAGTGTGCAGACCAGGCCAGGCCTGAGAGAAATGAATAAATATTCTGGCCTGTAATGATACCTGCCGGCAAATCAATGCCCCTTTCGCTAATAGGAAATGATACAATTGTTCGTTCATCAAACCCTTTTTCGTAATTAGAGATATACCGCCGATTAGGTCTTTCAGTAAACAGCTCCATGAAATTATTCTCTTTCGTGAGCTCTATAAGCTGGTCGCTGGTGTAGCCAATGGAATATAACCCACCTACCAATGCCCCCATACTTGTGCCAGAAATAAAATCAACCCTAACTCCGGCTTCTTCAAGGGCTTTAAGTACACCTATATGTGCTACACCTTTTGCGCCGCCACCGCTTAGTACAACGCCTACTTTTATTTCTTCTCCGAGGCCGTGCTGAGCGTATAGGAATTGCGGTGAGAATAAAAAGAGAACCAGGGATAGTGAGAGAACTAAAATCGGTACTTTATAAGCCATTACTTTGGTTAACTCTGACAGGCTTTAAAATTTGGATGATCTTAGTTATACGCAGGAAAAGTGATTATGTTTTAAAAGCTTTGGTTATTGCTTCATCTAGTTTTTCAGGGGTTACCGGCTTTTCTATAAATGCCTCGAATTTGGTTTCACTGGCTCTCTCTCTTGTTTGCTGCTCAGTGTTACCCGTTACATAAATAACTTTAACATCAGACTGTTTTCGGATCTCCTTCATAGCTTCTATGCCGTCCAATCCATCGCTTAATCGGATATCCATGATTATTAAATCAACACCTTTAAGTTTGAGCGCTGATTGTACTGCAGCAGACCCTTCAGAAACGGTTGCCAGTACGGTATGTCCGAGTTTATTTATGAAACGTTCCATGATGACCTGCTGTACACCGTCATCTTCAACCAGAAGGATTTTTTTGGGGCTTTCTGTCACCATTGAGGAAGTTATGTTAGGAGATAATAGTACATTGCGTAGATTGATAGGTGAATATCGGTAAAATCTCCGAATTTAATTTAATCAATTTTTATTGGTCTTGATATCATATCCTTCTTTTTCAAGAATTTCTTTCACTTTCTGAATATGAGACCCCTGCAAGATTATTGATTTCCGATCGACATGTCCACCGGTACCACAGGAACTTTTCAGTTTCTTTGACAGCTTTTCTATCACCTGAGGATTATGAATGATACCGTCAATAACAGTCATCGGTTTACGTGTTTTAGGATTTCTTTTTTCACTAATTGTAAGTTTCACTGATAGTAATCAATTTCTTAATCTTTTATCTACAATCACAAAACCAAGCCATGTAAAGGGTATATAAGCAAAAAGTGATAGAAAAAGGAACCAGCCTGGATGAGATATCATGAAATAATTAATATAACCAAGAGCCATCAAAATGAAACCTGCTATAAAAGAGTGAAAATTGGTGAGATCGTGACGAATAATTTTTGCTAACCCACCGGCAACCAATGAACCGGCAGCATTTGAGATAATAATGCCAAGTAAATAAGCATGATTGGAATAAATAAAATTAACATACTCTTCCTGGTGATTCAGGTCTACGGAGTCTGGCACGGGATAGAGCAGAAGGTTCAGATATTGCATGACAAAAACGACTGCAACGCCTACAATAAGTCCAAAGCCAATGGCAGCGGTTTTCCAGAGTGTTTGCTCAGAAGGAATGTTCAGCAAAGAATTGAAATTGGTTAACTAAAATTGCTTGTGAAATATATCAGCAGGTTGTTGTTATAGAGCGAAGCCGATAGTTTAGTAGTATAATAAAAATAGTTACATTTAAGAGTACCGAAACTTACGGATAAACAAAGGAGATATCATTGCAGAATATAAAAATGGACATATTGGGATTATCCACGAGTCCCAGCAGCGGTGGCGCCTATGCACTTATTTTATCTGAAGTCGATGGAAATCGCAGATTACCTATTATAATTGGAACATTCGAGGCTCAGGCAATTGCCCTCGAATTAGAGAGTATAAAGCCTCCCCGACCCATGACGCACGACCTGCTAAAAAATGTTATCCTGAGTTTCAATTCAAACGTTGAGCAAGTCGTAATTAACGATCTGAATGAAGGTACTTTTTTTGCGCAGATTCACTGCACCAATGACCAAGAAGGGTTTGAACTTGATGCCCGTCCCAGCGATGCCATCGCACTTGCCATCCGCTTCGGCGCTTCTATCTTTGTAAACAGTAAAGTATTGGATGAGGCTGGAATCCAAACGGAAGAGACTTCTGAGCCCAAAGGCACATCTCCGCAAGGCATGGAAGGGAAAAAAGAAATGACCAAACTTGAAGAGCTTGAGAAAGAGCTCCAGACAGCTGTAGATACAGAAAACTATGAGAAAGCTGCCAAACTAAGAGACCAGATTCAAAAACTTAAAGGTTGATGTGAAAATAGATTCGGTCCCTTTTTCCAAACTTTCCTTTTCAAAGCTTTTCGTTGATTACATCGACGGTAAAGATGAAATCACAAAGTTCTTCAACGTTCACCCTTTTAAACCGCACCAGGTAAATCAATTCGAGAAAGAGTTCGTTTTTCAAGGGCAAAGGGTGGAGATTGTTCGCTTGCTCAAAGAATTCAACAGTCATTTTGTTCAGACAGAAAGCAGCAAAACAAACATTGAAAATCTGGGTCGTGATGATGCCCTCGCAGTGGTTACCGGCCAGCAGTTGACGATCTTTGGCGGCCCACTTTTTACTATATATAAAGTATTGACCACCATATCTTTATCTTCTAAGTGGGAGAAAAAGTATAAGCGGCCGTTTATACCTGTATTCTGGCTTGCTGATGAAGACCATGATTTTGAAGAAGCTGCAACCATCGGTTTACCCGGTACCGATTCCCTAACGCGTATTCAATGGACGAAGAAACAAAACGGCGAACGAAGGGCTGCAGAAATTGAACTGATGAATGGTTTTGAGCAGTTCGAATCTGAAGTATGGAAACAGCTGTATGAAACGGAGTTTAGTAAGGAGTTGAAAAGCAGCCTCGCAGGGTGCTATACCTCCGGTACAACGATAAGCCAGGCATTTGGAAATTGGCTAATGAAACTGTTCGGCCATCACGGTTTGGTACTTGCCGGCAGTAATTTTAAACCGGTTAAAGAGTACAGCAAAAACGTAATATCGGTTAGTGTAACAAACCACCGAAAGATTTTTGATACACTTGCTTCATCATCATCAGCGCTCGAAGATTCAGGCTATCATGCCCAGGTGCAGGTTCAGGCAAGTAATTTGTTTTCTATCGACGCTAATGGCAACAGGATTAAGATAGATTACAGCGATGGTTCATGGAAAGTAGGAGGTGCCGAGAAGAGGGTATTTTCCGGAGATGAATTGGAAAGTGAGATCGAAGTCACTCCGCATTTGTTTTCTCCCAACGTGTTCCTGCGTCCGCTGGTTCAGGATACACTTCTTCCCACATTTGCTTATATAGGCGGGCCAAGCGAAGTAGCCTACCAGGCACAGATGAAGGACTTGTATGAAGAGCTTGGCATGGCGCAGCCGCTAATTGTACCTCGTTTCAGTGCTTCACTGGTCGAATCGTCTATTGATAGAATCATGGAGCAGCTGCCGTTCCGTTTTTACCGCTACAATGATCGTATCGAAGAGCTTGAATCAGAATATATTTCCATGACCGACTCACCGGATCTTGAAAAAATCTTTATCGGCGTTAAGACAAAAGTGGATGATATAACTGCTCTGCTTAAGGAGAAGATTTCTGATATTGATCCGACCCTGGAAAATACAGCCGGAAAAGCTTCTGCCATTTACACTACGGAGCTTGATAAGCTTAAAGGCAAGCTCTACAGATCACTAAAGCAGCAGGAGAAGACTCAATTGTCGAGAATCAGGCGAATCAAGCATTCTTTGTTTCCGGAAAGCAATTTGCAGGAAAGAGAAATTGCATTCATATGGTTCATGAACAAGTATGGTCTGGATTTGTGGGACAAGCTGCTGGAAACACTTAGCACAGAAGATCCTGTGAATCATAAAGTGATTCAGCTCTGAATGAACAAACCCGAAAAAAAATTGAAATCACATCTGAGAAAAGAATTCCTGATGAGGCGGGAGTTGCTCACCGGTAATGATGTACTTCAGAAAAGCGCATTCATTTTAAATCAACTTTCGGAATTGAAATCCTTCAGGGAGGCAGGCACGGTTCACTGCTATATTTCGATGAATAATCGCAAAGAGGTAGTTACGGCAGATATCATTGAATTATGTTTCTCGCTGGGCAAGAAAGTAGTTGTGCCTAAGATGGTTCGCGAAAGCAGGCTCGAACACTATTACATAGAACAAGGTGAAACTCTGTTACCCAACGAATGGGGTGTGCCTGAGCCCAAATCTTCACTGGATAAAAAAGCCGGGTTATCTGATATTGAACTGATACTGATACCTATGGTTGCAGCCGACAAGAAAAAAAACAGGCTGGGATATGGGAAAGGATTCTATGACAGGTTTCTGTCAAAAACAGATGCCATTAAAACCGGTTTACTGTTTGATGTACAGCTATATAAGGGAATCTTACCTGTTGAAGAACATGATGTAAAGCTCGATGTTTTGATTACGGAGTCGGGTATTCTCAGATAAAGAGTTACCAATGTAGCGCAACTCTGTTGAATGAAGTCCGTATTCAACACTAAAGCAACTTAATCACCAAGCAACTGTTATGAGCCCTTTTGAAATCGAAAATACTGTGAAAATATCCGATCAGGAACTCCAGTCCACGCTTCATGAATTTCTTCAGGAAAATGAAACCAGGCCGAAGGAGAGCATCTGGAATATCAGGACGCTTGCCGGACTGGGATTTGTATTTACGGCTTTTGCATATATCGGGCACTCCATTGCCACAGGAATATTTGATCTGCAGGCTCTTCCATTTGTTTACACAATCATGAAAGTGGTTCCCTACCTGGCAGGGGCATTTTTAGGTATTACGATCTTAAGTATGTTTAAATCACCCGGTGAGCAAAAGAGGGAGAAGGAGAAAGTAAAGGCTGAGAAACAGCGTGTAAAAGAGACATACGACAAGCTTGATGCTTTTCTTTACACAGAGAAGCAGGATA
>PWWL01000249.1 GCA_003561515.1 Balneolaceae bacterium | reverse complement strand
TCGGGATGACAAGAGGTTGGATTGTTCCCGCGGCGGGCGCTACAAAACGTTATTCATGATGATCCTTTGATGCCCGCCGCTTCCTCGCCCACTTGTGTCATCCCGACTAAGTGAGCGCAGCGAATGCATGGAGGGATCTCCTGATTAGAGGCGAAACGATATTGACAAAATGTGTCCACACGACAGGACCAATTCAGGCTCATCTTTTGCATGCGCAGGAAAAACTCATATCAACCTCAAAAATCATTCGGCCTGTACTCACGGGGCGTTTTGTCGGCCAGGCGGTGAAAAGCAAAGTAGCCGAACCGGGTGGCTCCATACACCTCTGCCACCTCGCCGTCGTTGTCGATGGTAATGTTGCGGCGATTCAGCTCAAAGTAGGATGTTTGCATGGTATTTGGTGCCCTGAAGAGGTCGGGAGCCCACTGAACATACCGGGGATCTTCTCCCCTTCTTGTGTATAAAATCTCCAGCCTTCCGCTAAACCTCATTCGCTTCAGATGTTCTTCATCCGATTCACTCAGTAACCTGTGCGGACTTGTTCTAAATCTGTTTCTAATTGAGTACCCGTACGTTTCCCGGCGAAGATTAAAAACCACAAATCCGTCATCTTCGGTTCGGTTCTGCATCAGTGAGATAAGGAAATGGCGAAGTGATCCATAGAATGCTTTTTCCCGATTCTGCTCCCACATACGCGCCTGCTCTTCATTTTCGGGTGTCATTTCCGTAAACAAAGGTTCGCCGTCCCACCGTGTACGTGTGCCGGTATGGATGAATTCATCCAGGTAATACGTGATCCTGTATCCCAGCGCCCGGTTTTCAATTTGCAGCGGTGCCAGTGCTTCGGCTTCGAACCTCCCCCACCAGCGCCGCTCAAAACGGAGTACTTCCGGATTGAGGATTTTCACCGAGTCGGACAAACTCGATTCACCGATAAACAAGTGTGTGAACCTCTCCACATACCGTTCCCACCGTTCATCAAGGTTGCCGGCATAGATTTCGCCAAGCTCATAGATTACCGGCTTCAGCTCATGATCTTCAGTTAGCTGCCTGCCCGGCGGTACGGAGATAGTTTTGGATATGCGCGCGAAACCGATACTCGAAACAACCAGCCTGTATGACCCGGATGAGACGTTTCTGAGGTGATAACGGCCGGCGGAGTTGGTGACAGCACCCATTTGTGTTCCGGAGAGAAATACGTGCACTCCAAGCAGGGGCTCACCGGTCTCGGCATGTACAACCCTTCCCTGGATATCGGATCGCTGTAAATCTGTGGCATAGAGCCAATCAACGTGCGGTAATGAAACCAGCACACATATCAAACCGACTATGAATATGCCTCGCATGGATGCTCCCTGTCACAGCTGAATGGATTACTACATCCATAAGTTAAATGGGATTTTGAATATTTCAAGCTAATGAGGTGAAAAAAGGGAGATTTTTACAAGTATAGCCGGCCTAAGAAAGGAAGAGCTGCCATGAAGTAATCAAATTGCTCAACTATGCGGTACAGTAAATCAGTAAACTGAAAAATGAACTCGTTGATGAATATCCTGCCGATTTTTATCTGTTCGACAGACTTCGGTGAAAATCATTCAGTTTGTTTATAAGCACTTCGTGCAGTGGCTCGCCCGGAACCTGATTTTCGGCAAGCAAAAAAGTTTCCATGTCCGGTTTCAGAAGCCCGTACTTGAAATCGTGATCAAGAAAGTAATTATTCCTGAACTGTTCGCTCCATAATACCAGAACACCGCCGCCAGAGGCCGGCATTGTGATGGCAAAGAGGGCTCTTTCGTCGTCATCCTTAAGTGGGTGAATGGAAACCGGTTTTCTAAACGATGTGCCCCTGTCACCGCTTCCTGCAAGAAACAGTTTGGCATTGTTACGGCGTGTCCACAATCCGCTTGCAAATCTGTTGTCGGTCCAGGAAACATACACCTCATCGCCCGATACCATCAGATTGATTGGAGCCAGTGTCGCGTTACTGCTCAGCCTTTTTGGTCTATGGCAGGCTTCCCCGGCCTTAAAATCGAACCTGCAGTACCATAGGTCGCGTCTATTACCGGGACGAGCGAAATTAGCTTCTCTCCGGTCGGTCCAGACAATGTGAAAGTCACCTTTCTGATCCACCCTCGCAACAAAATGAAAACTGCGATAGGGAAGTTTTGCCCTAGAGATGAGGATTGGTTCACCGAAAGTAAAAGAGCCCCGGCCACCCGCAAGCTGTGCCGGTCTGCCCGAATCGACGGACATCCGTTGTCGAAAAGATTGCCCTCCGGTTGAAGGATTCGGGCCGTTAAATACCAGCGGTCTGGCAAAAATACCATTCCTGTCGCGATAAAGCGCCCATGGCCCTTTCTCGGTGACTAAAACGTTTAAATACAGGGGACGAATAGGTACTGAGGGTGGTTGGTTTACCGCTCCGCTAACGGGCTCCACTTCGCCGGTCCGGAATGAGGTGACTCTGCGGCCATTTTCGTCCACAACAAAAACAACATGATGCACAGTTGAACCTTCGCTGCCGGTTGATGGATGATCCATTACTGAAACTTCGGATGGCGCAGTGCGCACAGCCTTTGAAAAGAAATAGAATACGTGTCCATTCCAGGCAACACGCTGTACCTCCGCTGAAATATTATTGAGATGTTCAGAAAATATAAATTCCATATCGCCACCTTTTCCGCCAGAAATGCCGGGCCTGCGGATCTGATCACGGGTTTCTGATAGAGTACCGTGCCCGATTGAAAATCCTGCCTGCCCAATTCCTGAGTTAGTGCCTTGTATAACACGCCCCATGTCACTAGACCATATATCCGTGGCAATGCCCGCTTCCGATTCAAGACGCCGGACCATCTTAACAGACTGAGGCTGCAATCGCAGAGAAGACTGGTGCAGATCCCCGTATTCAGGTGCAGGTAGTTCAATGTTTGGCACCAATACCCTTTCAGGTACGTCCACACCCCTGAACACCATGCAGCCCGCTGCAAGCAGAAACAGGGCTGCTGCCACCGCAAACTTCCATTGCATTGCCATGCTCATAAACCTATGTAGAACTGATTTGCCATTATAGACAGGAGATCTTTAAAGTGTCGCTGTTACAAGAATTGCCGCAATGACGATATTCGAACCCGTGGTTGTCTCTTTCGGATTTATTTCAGACACGCGTAGTAAGCCGGTGATTGCGTGCCAATTGCAGTTATTTTGGTTTATTTGAAGTCGATGGCTATGGCTGCAGGAGTGATGAGTTCCTTAGAGTGTAGTGACAGGCAGTACATATTTCTCAAATTCTATCAAATATTCAGCCCGCATCAGGAAAACATCAATACGCTTGCCATGGTTATCCAGAAGAGAATAAACCGGTAAAATATGATCCCCATCAAGGTGATTAAAAAAATGATTGCGATAGATTTCAGAAAGGATACAATTCCGTGCTCCTCATACATGCGGCGCTGAGTAACAAAAGAGAATACCAGGTAGAAGAGAAATGCGCCAAGCTCTACCATAATCTGCCAAATATCATAATTCACATGCGACTGAAAAAGAAGAATTACCGCAGATAAAAGCAGATTAAACGCCAAAAAAAAGATCAGCACATATCCTCCGTAGTACAGCCCCATGGTAATATGATGATATACAAGACTCGACTTTCTGTAATTGACGATGTAGAGAACCACGGCAATCAGGAGAGCGAAAATAATGATCAATGTATTGGATACGGCAAATACACGATCATTGTAGAGCTGTGCAAACTCTTCCGTTTCGTACCCACCGGATTCAATTAGGCTCAATGCTCTGTCGCTGATCAGATCACTGTAGAATTGGTTTTGCATTTGAGTATTGAACGAGGTCACAAACGTATCAAACCCTAATCCATATTGATACAGAACAGAGAGAGACAAAAAATAAACCAGGTTAATGATCAAAAACATCTTAACCGGAGAAATGTATCGTGCCTGTTTTTTATCGAGCCAGTTACGGGTATAAATTCCGGGATTGATGTAATCGCGAAGTGTATGTGCCAGCCTCGAATCTGTACCCCAAATAATTTCCCCAACGTCCCTCAGGATTGATTTCATGGAAAAATCAATTCTGCTCTTCTGGCCGCATTCAGGGCAGTATTTCAGCTGCCTTTTTGAGCCGCAATTGGGGCAGGTTTGGTATTCTGAAGGGCTGGTTGTCAACCGAGTTTCATTTTTTCAGATTTATGATTTTCCGGCTTCATCACTCAAAGCGTTGAAATGTGGATAATTATGAGATTTTTAGCAAACCAGTATTCTTAACAATACATGTAATTCAGCGATCGCGACACAGAATATTGAAAACCTGTGATAAATACATTTATCTCTCAATGACATCTACTATCGCATTCATTTTTTCTGTATCCTTCACCCGAAACCAAACTTAAGAGAAAAGCCATCTTATTGGAAATCATCGTACTTCCGTGATCCGAACTCTAACCACAATATTTTTATTTGCCATCGCTGTTGGATCGTATCTGGCCTTCGCTACCATCAAACCGGAACCATTTGCTCTGGAGCCCGAACCTGAAGCCGAAGAGTGGGTGATGGATGATGCCCTGGCTTCGTACCTGGACGAATTTGCATTTAACTTTGAAGAAGGAATGAATAACCTGGACATTCCTGGGGGATCGGTTGTGATTGTGAAGGATGGCCGTGTCGTGTTTCAACAAGGGTTCGGCGTAAAAGAGAGAGGAAAGTCGGAGTTGGTAGATGAACACACCAAATTCAGGCTGGGCAGCGTGTCGAAAGGATTTGCCTCGATTTTGGCCGGAGTGATGGCGGAAGAAGGAGTTGTGGAGTGGGATCACCCGGTATCCCGCTACTTGCTCGATTTCAGGCTCCACGATCCGGAACAGACCAACCGGATTCAGGTAAGACACCTGCTGTCTCATTCCACAGGTCTGCCGCGCCATGCTTATACCAATCTGGTGGAAGACGGGCTGCCCATGAGCCGGATCATCCCACGCTTTGAGCGGGTTCCACTGATTGCTACTGAGGGTCTTCAGCATTCCTACCAAAATGCAGCATATTCGGTGATTGAAAGCATTTTGGAATTTCAGACCAGCGCAGATTTTAATACGCTCCTCCACGAAAAGCTCTTTGATCCTTTGGGAATGGAGTATGCATCGGCAGATCATACCAGCATATTGAATTCAGAGAACAGGGCCACACCTCACCTGTTCCATTCACGTACTCGGGGACGCGTATCGGTTCCCATTTCCAGGAAATACTACAATGCGGTTTCGTCCGGGGGCATTAATGCATCCGCGTCCGACATGGGCAGGTGGCTGCTGCTGTTAACCGGCCACTATCCCGAGATCATTTCGGAGGAAACACTTTCAGAAATTTTTGAACCCGTGGTAACCATACGTAACAGGCGATTCAGCCGGCACTGGGACGGAGTGAATCAGTCGCACTATGCAATGGGCTGGCGGGTGCTTGACAATCATGGCCAGAAAGTCGTGTATCACGGGGGGTACGTAAACGGGTTCCGCAGCGAAATTGCCTTTTCGCCAGAGGATGGAATTGGAATCTGCATTCTCGTCAATACCAATACAAACTACCCGCTTACTGTAATTCCGGACTTTTTCAACAACTTCAGGCAAGTACCCGGGATGTTATTTTAGTGAGATGTCATGTACCTCAGGACCGATTTTGGCTTGAGACCCTTTCTACGGCCCGACTTCTTCAATTCTTAGGTTTAAACCGTCTTTAAAAATTTTATTCAATTTTGTTAGGCGCCCGGTGCCCCGGCTCGGTGCCCTTCTTTTGGTTTTCAGACTAATTGATGTTTAAAGCTCTCCGTGAGACCGATTCAACATCTTTTTGTGATCGGGGATGCTCTCATTGGCTCTCAATAATTTAATTGGTACTGAGAAGTGAATTTCTTAAAGTAATCCACACGGTACGTGGCTTCTTAACATTTTCGCTTCTTCTGATGCTGTCAAGATTTCTATTCATTATTACGCTGATCTCTGTCTTTTCCAGCACATTAAACGCTCAGGAGATAAACGATTTATCCGGGTATGCAACCTTCAAATCCAATTTCGAATCTCTCTATGTAGTGATTAATGAAGATTCAAACTCAGTACATAAGGTTTCCGTTGAAAAGCTCATAGAGCTGGATGCCGGTGAGTATTCTGTTACGATTATACCTGAATATGCTGCATCATTTAATACTGTTTTAAGAATAAAGCCGGATACCGTTAGTGTAGTTTCCGTTTACTTCAGCGGCATAATTTACGATCAGAATCCCTATTTCAAACTATTGCAAGCAAATTCTATCAATGAATATCTGGAACAGGAGAAGGCGTATCAGTTTCTTGACGGCATGTTTTTTCTGAATGAGTACACCCTTGATGAATTTCATGGCCGTCAATTCGAACAGCAGGATGATTTCAATAATACGTATGTAAAGATTAGCAGTAACGTCGACTCCCTGTTTTTGCAGGTAGGCAGGTACCTTGGCGAAACGTACCATATTGCCAATCATGATTCCGTAGCTATCAGGCCGGGTACCAGAAGAGTTATACTGGGCCACCCCTCTTCGTATGACCAATCATTTTTACTAACTATTGAAGAGGGGGAAACCTATCAGGTTGAACACAGCTTCCAATTAACGAAACCTTCTGTTTACAGTTTCGAGAATAACATTGCTGTGGGCAAGTACTATAATTCAAACCTGATTGTAATCAGCGATGAAGACTCAGACATCTATATAAACGGAAAGTATGTTGGGCTTGGAGCCGCTCAAACCAATGTAAGAACCGGGCCTTACAGAGTAACAGTACATAACCCCTACATTGGAGAGCGCACCTTTACCGGCACCATTGCAAATATTCCGGGAGAGCCGGCAACGGTGGTTAATGCTTATACCAAGCCGACGAAATACATGTCCAGATTTTTGACTCCATTTCCAGGGGCAAGTCAGCTGTATAAAAAGCAAACGTTGAAAGGCTATCTTTTATCAGCCGGATTTATCTTGCAGAGCGGACTTACCCTTTACACAAACCATAATTACAGGCAAGAGTTAAGAGAGTTCAATGCGTTAAGAGAAAGATACCTTGTTTCAACCAATGAACAGGCGGTGTTTGATCTTGGCAATCAGCTGGAGCAAATGCAGCCGAGAATCAATCAGCTAAATGACAGGCGTAAGATTATGATTGGAATAACAACGCTGATTTATGCTTTCAATATTTATGATGCGCTTTTTACCAGGCCAAATTCAGGTTACAGATCCGATTTAAATCTGAACCTCTATTTAGAACCCGGCGTATTCAGAGAGAGCTACTACTCATCATTCACAGTATCCTATGGGTTTTAAGGTTGCATCTGTTTGTTTATTATCAAAAGTGGGATGAGAAAACCTAAGTAAGATTGCCTTTTTATCTGAAGATAGAACTGGATTCTGCATTTGAAAATTTTACTGACTACCTCACCCTTGATAAGATAATACTGGCCGTTTTGTCTGACTGCAATAACGACCCTTCAAGATAAAGTGTGTCATCCGTTAGTTTGTAGGTTCCATCAAAAAAGTTTTCCGGTCCGTCAGTTCGACGAAGGAAGATGGATATCTCTTTGCTGTCAATATCAAAATCAAATCCATACTGACGCCTGAACTCCGGGAACCTGAACATGGCAGAATGAGTGGCTATCGTTTCAAAGTATATTCTGTTGGGAACTTCATCGTGCTCGCTGTCTGAATGCCATTCGGCAACATCCCAAACTCCTTCAAACGGAGACGTTGGCGTCTCATTCATTTTTGAGAATATGAGAATCAGAACGGGCACGGCTATGATTGCCGACTTGCCAATAAATGAGAGAAACCTGCCTTTACCGGGTTGCACTTCGCTTTCATCAGCAGTTTTTCGGTCTCTCCAGAAAAAGTTTACCAGTTCGTTGAAATGAAATAAGAGAATGACGAAAAGGCTGATAAATATCAGTATTGACATCAGCAAGGCACCATCAGTTATTCCATAAACAACATTCATCAGTACAATGTTGGTCATAACCGGCAGCAGCATAACTGTACCTAAAAGAGCCGTTCGCCTGAACAGCAAAAGTATGGCTCCTCCAATTTGAACTGATGCAAGCACATACCCATAAAACATGGAATAATTGAAATAGTACCAGGTTAAATGAAATCCTGTTTGCTGGCTCATCGGCAGGTCTGCTATCCATTCACTTACGCCAAACTGAGTACCCAAAATTTTGGATACACCATACATCATCAACATAAAAGCGGGAAAGAATCTGGCTAAACCATACGTGATCTCTTTTATTTTCATATCACTCTAAATCCTCTTTATATCAAATTAAATCATAGGTTTAGTCAGGTATATTAACCTTCAAGTACGTCAACATTTTACTCTACAACGGTTACGTAACAAACCCCAACAAAGGTTCACAGAAACGTAAAAGCTTCGGATTATTTCCAAGAACCCCCTAAAATCCAATGCGCTAAGAAAACCCAAAATGGTATGCGATATTCTCGTTAGGTCAGCTATCATTTTTAATCAATTTGCGACTACTTCCCCACCCCGATCTCATCGGTATTTTACTGTCAGCCTGTTAATAAAGCGAGAAACCACATATTCCGCCCTCATATCGGTCACCGATGGTTTAATTTATCACCCAATTCATCCGATAAACGACTTACTGCGTAATAATTCCAATACTCATTGCTGAAACAAACCAGTGTATCAATGTCAGATACGACTCTTATGAAAACTGACCTGCTTCCAGAGGGACTAAGTGATCACGAAAAAAAGCGTCTTCTCGAACTCTATGAGTACGATATTCTGGATACCGACCCGGATGAGAACTACACCTCTCTGGCAGAACTGGCTGCGCGTATTTATGATATGCCCGTTGCACAGATCAACTTCATCGACAAGGACCGGCAGTGGAGCAAAGTGAGCCTGGGCGTGGAGATGGAAAACCTCCCGCTTGAGATGTCGTTCTGCAACAGAACTATCCAGCAGGATCAGTTTCTTCTTGCACCCAATGCCACTGAGGATGATCGTATCAACGACATCCCGTTTGTAAAAGACGACCCTAACGTGCGGTTCTATGCCGGTGTGGCGATTAAAGGTGAAAAGGGGTACAACATAGGCACCATGTGTATTGTGGACCTGAAGCCGCGGGATATTTCCGAAGAGGATCTGGAAACACTCCGTATTCTCGCATCCGAGGTGGAGGCGCGGCTCAACCTGCACCGCAGAAACCGTGAACTGAAGGAGAGCAACGAGAAACTATCCGAAACAGCCACGTTTCTGAACAACTCCACCGATCTCATGTTCCGGATCGACCCGAAAATCTACAAGATTATCGATATCAATCCGGAGGTGCGTGAGGTATTGGGGTACGACCGGGATGAGATTGCCGGAGTTCCGCTATCGAAGCTGGCACCGGGCAATCAGTTTCTGGAGCAGCTGAACAGCTGGGCCTGCATGGACTACAAAGGGATTTTCCGGTTTGAAAACTGCCTTAAGAAGAAAGTTGGTGAGAAGGTGTGGTTCCAGGTCCAGATCTCAGAGAAAAACGGGATGTGGTACGCCACCGCCAGAAACATCAACGAAAAAAAAGTGATTGAAGAGCTGCATAACGACACACTTAACATTCTAAAAAATGCGCAGAGAATTGCCAGCGTGGGTCACTGGGAGTGGCTTCCCAAAGAGAACAAACTGATCTGGTCTGATGAGCTCCATCAGATTTTGGGCACCGACCCAGACAACTTTGAGGTCACCATCGACTCCTTTCTCGAACTGGTTTATCCGGATGACCGCTACATTCTGGATCAGGCGATGCAGAGAATTATCGGCGGCGGTGATGTTGAGCCCTACGAGCATCGCTGTGTACTGCCCGATGGCTCCATCAAGCATGTAATGGAGCGGGGTGAAGTTACCAGAAATGAAAATGGAGAGCCCGTGCGCGTTTCGGGAATTCTGCAGGATGTAACCGCCAGCAAAGAGGCGGAAACCAAGCTGATGGAGAACCTGAAAGAGAAAGAGCTGATGCTTTCCGAGATCCATCACCGCGTAAAGAATGTGATTGCTATGATCTCCGGTATGCTTCAGCTGGAGCAGTTTAAATCAAACGATGTGGAAACGAGCATTCTCGATTCGATCATTTCGAGGGTGCAGTCGATGGCGTTGGTTCACGAGAATCTCTATCAGTGCGACTCCTTTTCTTACGTGCCGATCGGCGAGCTGCTGAAAGAGCTGGTAGAGATCGCCATGAACTCCGAGTACCACAAAGAGGTGCCGAATATTATTGTAGAAACGTCACCGGTCAGTATCAACATCAACCAGGCGATTCCTTTTGCGCTAACCGTGAATCATCTCATCTTCAACAGCCTCAGCAATTCCAGGGCATCGTCCGTAATATCCATCTCGGAATCGGGTGAAAGCGTGCAGCTGCAGGTGAAGAGCCAGGGGAACAGCAGTTTGAAATCACTGCGGCAGAACGGGAACGATGAGGATATGACGACACGCATCTTCCAGTCAATGATTCAGCAGCTGAAAGCTGAATACCGGGTAGATTCAACAGGTACAGACGATATTTTGGAGATCCGTTTTGACAAATCAGACAACTTCGGTTCGAGCGCAGCCAATTTTTTTCATAACTGATGCGGGTGAACGATCCGTTTCAATTTTACGCGAAAAGCTTAACCTCTCCGCTGGAAATGAGCAAGTCATTGAACTGATTACCAACCAGTTGGCGTGGACGGCCAATACCATCGATGAGCTGTAAAAAACCCGCTGGCGGATTGAAATATTCTATCAGGAAATCAATCAGCTCTTGCATATCAAATCCTTCATTGGCACCAGCGAAAACGTTGTGATGATTCAATTGTGTACCGCACTGATTTCGATTCTTATCCAAAAGTCCTAAAAGACATGGGCAAACTATCGATGGTATCTGTCCAACCTTGTTGGATTTATCCGCTTTAATCTGTTTTTAAAATCGAGCTCAAGCGGTTGTTGGATCATCCCTATAATCAAGACCTAGGCCCGCCTGGAGAGCCTGTGCAGGGGGTTCTTTACTTAAAGTGAAAATAATGTGCCTTAGAAATATAGAAATGCCATATTTAAAGAGAACTCAAACCGTTTACGATACTTTTGTATCCCGGTCACTTCTCCGAAAATTTTTTTTAAAAATATCTGTAAGGGATCAACGATTTTTGGATCATACATATATTGAACATATATTGCCGGCAACAAAACCTGTTCCTGCAATATAGTTCTTACAAGGGTGACATAGTGCTGACACTCCAGCCCTGTACCTTGGGTTAAACCTAAAATTCAATTCAACAATTACACAGTTATGGCAGCTTCAAACGACGACCGGAAAAAAGCGATAGATATTGCTATCGGGCAAATCGAAAAACAACATGGCAAGGGAACAGTAATGCGGCTGGGCGACCAGGCCGCCAACCAGGTTGCCACTATCTCCACCGGCTCCATTATGGTGGATTATGCACTGGGGGTAAACGGAATACCGCGGGGACGAATCACAGAAATTTACGGGCCGGAAGCGAGTGGTAAAACCACGCTTGCGCTTCAGATTATAGCGCAGGCACAGAAATCCGGGGGGTATGCCGCATTTATCGATGCGGAACACGCTTTCGATCCCAAATACGCCCGTGCACTCGGCATCAACACCGATGAACTGCTGGTTTCGCAGCCCGACAGCGGTGAGCAGGCGCTCGAAATCACCGAAACCCTGATCCGCTCGGGAGCCCTCGACGTAATCGTAATTGACTCGGTTGCAGCGCTTGTACCGCGGGCCGAGCTCGAGGGTGAAATGGGCGATTCGCACATGGGCCTTCAGGCAAGGCTGATGTCGCAAGCGCTGAGAAAAATCACCGGCGTGGTAAACAAAACGCGCACCTCCTGCGTGTTCATCAACCAGGTACGTGAAAAGATCGGCGTAATGTTTGGCAATCCAGAAACCACCACGGGCGGACGCGCACTCAAGTTTTACTCTTCCGTGCGGATCGACATTCGCAGAATAGGAGCCATCAAAAAAGGCGACGAAGTACTTGGCAACCGTACCAAGGTGAAGATTGTGAAAAACAAGGTTGCGCCTCCTTTCAAGGTGGTGGAGTTCAACATTCTGTACGGGAAGGGTATTTCACGAATTTCAGAAATCCTCGACCTCGCCGTGGAGTACGACATTATTGAGAAGCGCGGCAGCTGGTACAGGTACGATGGCGAACCGATTGGTCAGGGTACCGACGCGGCCATCCAGTTTTTGGAAGAGGATGAGGAGCTTACCAACAGCATTGAAAGTCTCGTTCGGGCTAAACTGATGCCGGAAGAAGCAGAGCCGGTGAAAGAAGAAAAAGAAACCGCCGAGGTTGAAGAATGACCCGGTGTGGTGAACCTGATTAACGTAAGTTCGATATAAGATTTTATTGATCCCGATGCTTCGGGACCCTTTTCCCACTAGGATCCCAGTGGGAGAAGGGGGCAATGGGGGATGAAAAGGGTTGAATTCATGACCAAATTATG
>PWWL01000067.1 GCA_003561515.1 Balneolaceae bacterium | reverse complement strand
CCGGCATTTTGGCCGGAAGCAGGCTTTTTGTGGCCCTTTGCGGGCATTGGCGTGACAACCTGCCGTGGCGCTCGGGTTGCTTCCCAGCAGAGCCCTATCCTCCAGGCAGGAAAGGCGTCTTCAGCGTCTGGACAGGGCCGGAGCGAACCAGGGCAGTTGCTCGATGGCTTGTTGGACGTGGGCGGGGCCGATTGTGTCGGTGTTTTCTTCGGCGGCGTTCTGGATGGCTTGGCGGGCCAGCAGGTTCATGGTCCGAAGCGCCCCGTCGGCGGCTTGCCAGAGCATCTGGCAGGCGGCGGGCTCGATGGCTTCTTCGGGCATGGAGACTTCGCGCAGGCGGGAATGGATGTAGTCGGCGGCTTGTTCGGATCCGACCGGGTCCAGTTCGATGCAAAAGCCCAGCCGGGTCAGCAGGGAGCGGTTGATGCCGAGTTGAAAGCGGGGCAGGAGGTCTTCGTCTCCGGCGAGGATGAGACTGAAGAGGGGGCGGGCGTCGAGATGGGCGCAACCGAGCAGGCGGAGTTCCTCCAGGGCCGGAGCGCTCAGGTTCTGGGCTTCGTCGATGACGAGCAGGGGGTGTCGTCCTTCGAGTTTTTCCCAGCTTTGGCCGATCAGTTCGATGGTGTCGCTGCGGCGGAACCGTGGTTTGTGCCCGAGCAGGTAGCACAGGGAGCGGAGGATGTCGCTGCCGGTCAGCGATGTGTGGTGCAGGCTGAACACGGCGTATCCTTTGTCGGGGAGATGCCGCAGGCAGTGGGCGAGCAGGAAGCTCTTGCCCGTGCCGTTGGCCGCGGTGAGCACCCCGCTTGAACGCAGGCCGATCGCCTGGCGCAGGCGGTGAAGAGCTTTATCAAAGCCGGGCCAGTGGAAAGGGGCGCGAACGGTTTTGCCAAAGGGCATGGCGGTGGCGCCCCAGAGGATTTTGAGCTGGTGCTCGAGGTTGTTTTCAGTGGCCGGATTCATAGTTGTTGGAGCTTTTGGAGTTGAGGTTTTTGTTCAGGGCACGGGCGGGTTGGCAGTAGATGCCGCGAACGTGGACATCGACCCGGTCAAAGGTGAAGGGGTCGTAACAGAGTTCGACTGTTTCGCCGCGAAGGGAGGCGGAGACCTCCCAGAGGCGCCCCTCCAACGAGAAGGTGGCGTCGCGGCGCACCCGGCGGGTGGTCTGATGGAGGAAGAGACGGTCGAGATCCTCCCCGGCGGTGCGCAGGTGGGAGGATCGCTGGCGGAAGCGTTCGGCCGGGCTGGCGCCATCCAGGGAGGAGTGCGCCCGCTGGTGGTAGTCTTTTTCCAACCACTGGCGCAAGCGCGCGTTGAGTTCGTCGATGCTTGAGACCGGATCAAAGGCCAGCCGCTGCTGAAAGTCGGTTTGGACGAGCCGGAAGAAGCGTTCGATCTTTCCTTTGCTCCAACTATGATAGGGCCGGGCGTGCAGGAGGCGGATGTCCAGGTTGGCGCAGACGACTTTGAGGTGGCGGGAAGTGAAGACTTTGCCGTTGTCGCTGTAGAGTTTCAGGGGGATTCCCCGGCTTTTGACGGCCTGCCGGAGGATGTCCAGGAGGCATTCCAACGATTCGCCCGGGTAGTAGGCCGCCGCCGGGCAAAGCCGCGAACAGTCGTCGATCAGCGCGAAGAGCCGGGTGCCGACCGGGCGTTTGCCCCCGGCCAGGGTCGGGCCGTGCATGATGTCGGTCATCCACAAGTCGTTGGCAAAGGGCACTTCAAAGGCTTTTTGCGGACCGGCTCCTTCTTTGAGGTATTCTTTGGCGCGCAAGCCGCGCGTGTCCAGGCCGCGGGCGCTTAGATGCCGGTAAATGCTGCTCAAGGAAAATCCGCCGGGCTGGAGGGCGCCTTCCTTGAGAAGCTGACGCACCAGGGTGCGAACCGTCAGACGGGGATGTTCCTGACGCAACTCTTCGAGCCTGCGGCAAACTTGCGCGGAGAGCGAGCGCACCTGCCCGCGGTCTTTGCGCCCTTTGGGCTTGAGCGCTTCGAAGCCGCCGCGGCAATACAGATAATACCACTCCTCCAGCGTGGAGGCCGCGTAGAGACGTTCCGGCCAGGGCCGTTCGGCCGCCGCTTGCAGGCACTGCGAAAGCGGCCAGCCCGCTTTGCGCTGTTGTTTTATGAAGCTTACCGCCGCAAATCGCGCCAGCGCTTGTTCTTCTTTTGCTTTGTTGTCGGGTTTTTTCATAACCGCGCCAGCCTCCCGGACCGGCCCGGCGATTACAAAAACCGAGTTGTGTGGGACGATCAGCCGCTGTCCTCAATGGGCGGTTTCCTCAGAGGATCCACGCTGCCGCGCGGCGCCCGCGCCCAATCGTGGATCCGGTGATGCCCCAGAGGGGTTTCGCCAAAATGCCGGATCAGCTCCACGGAGGCTTGCCGCAAGCTCTTCCATTGCGCCAACATCGACTCCAACAGGTGTTGGGCGACCGACCCCCCGGTTACCGACCCAAAATACGTTCCGCTGATCCGGTCAATCTCCCCGGCCCGTTGCTCCCACCGCCGACGGTAGGCGCAAAGCAAATCCCATTTTTGCGCGATCCCCGCTTCATTCACCCGGTCCTTCAAAAAGGCCTCCACGGTGTCCGCGGCCATCAGCCGGTAAGGCAGGGCAAAGCAGGGAAGACAACTGACCGTCCGCCGGCACCGCGGACACAAAAACCGGGCCACCTTGACAACCAGAAAACGCCCCGACTCTATTACATTACGGCTGTAAGTGCCATGCCGATGGTGCGTTTTATGCCCGCAGGTCAGGCACTGATCGGGAGGCTTGACATCCTGGTGTCCATTCTTCTCGATGTACTCGTCAGCGGGGGTGTTGATGTTGATGGGGTTTTGAACACGCTACCAGATACAAAAACGCCTCCGCTGGCAATTTTTTTGCCCCGCCCAAGGGCCCCGATGGATTTTTCGCTTTTGGTTGTCATCCAATGCCTGGAAAAGGGTCCCCGGAGAAACGTGAGACCCACAGGAACCTTTCCTCCAACACTCCGCCCCCCTTCACGTCACATCCCCCCGGGCTGGTACCCGGAACCTTCCCAACCCTGTTTCAGGCCCAAGATTGAGAGGTAACAGCCATGGGTGGGTGTGAAGTGGGGTGAAAGATCGCAATACGGAATAAAAAGAGGTTAGGCGTGCCCACGGTGGGGCGGTGGAGCGATTAATACAAGGGTAAACAGCGGTGGTGGCGGTGGGGAGGTTCCGACTGTCCGGAAACGTTTTTGCCGCTCTTGACTGCATCGTTCGAAATCTTTTCGAGGCGCAGCCTCTTTGGAGTGCGGCGCGTCCCCGCGCCGCTTTCCGCAATGGAAAAATCCCAACGAGTGCCT
>PWWL01000049.1 GCA_003561515.1 Balneolaceae bacterium | reverse complement strand
TTACAACAGACGGCTCACTCCCCGGTGCTGAGTCACAGTTGTACACAGGTCCGCTTGAGATCCGTGAAAACAGTGTTGTAAGGGCACGAATTTTTGAAAATGGGCGTCCGGTTTCACACCAGAATACGGCCTATTTCCGAATCCTTCAAAATCCTGAAAATCATGGCCTGTCCTACACGGTATATGAAAAGGACGATATGCGCCTGCTGCCCGACTTCTCCACATTGCAGCCTACCAACCGGGGACACACCCTTGAAATCAGCAGCAACGATCTTGAGTTAACCCGCAGAAACTTTGTTGCGGCTGTGATGGAAGGATACATCCGGATTGATGAACCGGGTGAGTATACGTTTTACCTGGCCTCCGACGATGGCAGTAAACTGTACATTAACGGCAGAGAAGTTGTGGATAATGACGGAGATCATGGTGTAATTGAAAAGAGCGGCCGAATAACGCTTGAGGAGGGATTCCATGAGATCAGGGTAGAGTGGTTTAATGCAGGAGGCGGCTACTGGCTTGGAGCCTTCTACCAGGGACCGGGCATTCCAAAACAAATTATTCCTGCGAATATTCTTTATTCTGAAATATCATGATTCGAGATCATTACATACTCACAGTACTTATCCTCATTTCATACATCATTTTGCAGAGTTGTGGGAACAGTGAATCTTCACCTAAACCGCTGCCTGAAGTTGCATTTCTTGGTGATGTCCATTTTCATGATGTGTTCGCAGAGTTTCAGGATGGGGCGTTTGAAGGCCTTTTGATTCGGGCCGGTAATGAAGACAAACGCGCTGTTGTACGCACAATGGAGGCACAGCTTACCTCAACGCGCCTTTTTAACGAGAACTACTTTACCTTCCTTGCCGCACTCGACGATATCGTGGAGAGGGGTATACGATATGTTGCTTTCCCGGGCGATTTTACCGACGACGGACAGCCGCTGCATTTGAGAGGCTTCCGTGAAATCTTGCAAAGGTATGAACGCGATCACGGCCTTCGGTTTTTCATAGCTCCGGGAAACCATGATCCGGTCCGTCCATTCAATCTTGAAGCCGGGAAACGAGACTTCCTGGGCACAGACGGTATGGCTCAGCCAATCTTCAGCACCGGTCATCCTCTTTGTACCGGAGAACGAGTGCTGCCGGATAACCTTCAATATGTGCATGAACCGGTCTGTTCGGACGAAGTTGTAGAATTTGGGTACCAGGACCTCCTTCAATACACTTCAGAATTCGGGTTCACTCCCCGTGAGGAGGATCTCTACTTCGAAACCCCGTTCAGCAGCTATAGTTATGATGATTATTCGTTCGAAACGGCACTCTTTGCTGCGGAATATGAAAACAGGCTATACGAAATTTGCCATGAAGGCTCCGGTGGAATATTCCGGGAGGAACACTTTACAAGCTGTTTCTATATTATGGACATGAGTTATCTGATTGAGCCTGAAGATGGACTGTGGCTGCTGTCGATCGATGGCAATGTTTATATCCCGCGTGCGGATGCCGACACATCTCTGCTGAATGATCCTTCCAATTTTTCCGGTCCAGGCAATGCAGGCTTCAACGCAGTGATTACACATAAACGCCATCTGCTTGATTGGATTTCAGACGTTACCCAACGGGCCGCCAGTCTTGGAAAAACCGTATATGCGTTCAGTCACTATCCAACCGCCGATTTTTATAACGGCGCTGAACCATTTATAGAAGAACTTTGGGGAGAGGGCCGTTTTCAGCTTGCGCGGATGCCATCAGAATATACATCACAAACGTTAGCCCGGCATGGCCTTCAAATTCACGTAGGCGCTCACATGCATATGAACGACACAAATGTGTACCATGATGAAGATTCGGGAAAAACCCTATTCAATATACAAACGCCTTCGATTGCAGGTTATGTACCTGCGTACAAAATTTTGAGGTCAAATCGGGGAGGACGCTATCTGGAAGTTGAAACGTCCATCCTTGATGACGTCCCGGGCTTTGATACACTATTTCCGCTTTATGAAACAGAATGGGAAACTCTTTACCGTGCAGGCAGCGAACTGATCTGGAACCGGTCAGTGCTTGAATCTGCATCCTACAGAGAGTATACCGACTGGCACATGAAAGAGCTGTCGCGCCTCAGGTTTCTGCCGCGTGAGTGGCCTGAAGACATCCGGATACTACTTTCTTCTCTGAATGGATTTGAACTTCTGATTTTCGTGATGCAGGATAAAGGAATTACGTATGAAGAAGTAATCAAACGGTATGAAAGAGCTGTTGAAAATGGTTTCACAGGAGAAGAACTGGCAAATGAATTGATCCGTATAGATGGCGATGATTTTGATAAACTTATTGATCGGGCCAACAACCGGATTCAAAATGAAGGATTCGTAGTGACAGACTTTAATGAGTGGAACGGGAGCGACCTCAGTATCGACTTCTACCGGCTTCGAAATGCGGGATCACTGGCTCACCGGGACATCCCGCCGATTCGAATGGATCAGTACAGATTTCTTGCCAACCTTCTCAATGATACTTTTAAGGATTCACTTAGCGAGGAAAAAAAACTGATAAGTTACCGGCTTAAGATTTTGTTGAATACAATGATGCTTTTTGATGGCGGTGAGCCGGATCAAAATTTCAGGATCGATCTTTATCAAGGAACCATACTTGGAAAATAAGATTTTTCAAAAAGCATCGATCAGACGATTTATCAGTCAAGGCCCCGCCTAATAAACTGCAGGAAGTTCTTATTGGTCTCGGTGAGTTTGAGGTACACCAGGTAATCAATCGTTCCGAAATCATGGTCGAATGCAGGTGCACTCGCAACTTTTGCCCCGATGTTGAGGTATTTTTCAAAGAGAAGCGGCATTTCAACTTTCTCTGAAGCCTGTTTATCCAAATCAATATCACACGCTGCAGGGATATCGTAGTCGGGCCTCACTTTCACGAAGAAATCATTTGAAGCAGATCCATTTTCCTTCAGGAGGTTGAAAAGCTGCCAACCCGACCTGTAATTATCCGAGTAGAGTGAGCAGCATCCAAAAAGAACAGACTTTCTCATCTTTTTCAGGTATGCAGCCAGACCTTTCCAGAGCAAGAAAAGAACCCGGCTATTTCTGTATTCCATTTGAATACAGGCCCTCCCGATCTCCACTGATCGTTTAAGAAATACAGTCGGAAATGCCGACAAATCAAATTCCTGGTCAGAATAAAAACCAAGACCTGCCATTGCCATCTCATAGGTTTGGAGGCGGTATGTACCAACAACAAGATCTTTTGAGTTGTCTGTTACAAGAAGATGATGACACTGAAAGTCGTACACATCCGATTCAATTCTGTCAGTTTCACAGACTGATCCCCCTTTTTGAAATTCTTCACAAAATACTTCATATCGAAGACTGAGCGCCTTTTCAACCTCACAACTGTTCCGGGCAATGGAAACAGTGTACGTCCCGCTCCTGAATAAGATCCCGTCTTCTCCGACTTGATTTGACTTTTCGTAGTTCTGAATTTGCTGTGGTTCTTGTATGATTTCCATCCCGGTCTAGCTTTTTGATTTGATAAGTAAAATTCATCATCCGGTTTAAAGAAATTGTATCCCGATGTATAGCATATTGTTACACTACCATTAAGATATTACAAACTGATGAGCCACCTCTTGTTTTACACAGCGTTTAACACGTTCTGATATTACCAGAAAATCTTCGTTTAATCAGTTTGGGAGTTTTTAGAGCCTGTAAAAATAATATAATCCCACAAGCCGAGATAGGCTGAATTAATTGATGCTGTCTTGATCATGAAGCGGTAAGACAGCTCACTAAGGATTGACCCATCCATGGTTACATGATTCATCCGCATCCAATTTTCAAACCCCGGGGATCGGGTTCTGAAAAAATCGGTAACCGCAACCCGGCCTCCCTCGTTTAATTGCCTGTATATGCTGTCAAGAATCGAAGGTAGTGCATCTCCCGTCATGGACAGCATATACGAGCAGATAACCAGATCAAATTTCCGGTTCATTCTTCGCTCTCCGAAACGGCCGTGAATCAACTTTACATCCGGGCTATCTTCAAGTTTTGAAGCGGCTTTTTTCAGCATCTGTTCTGATAAATCAATCCCCCACAGTTCCGCTCCAGGATAAAGTTTTTTCATCTGCTGCAGGTTCTTACCTGTGCCGCAGCCTATTTCCAGAACCTTGTGGCCTGATTCTATTCCAAGACTCCGAATCATTTCATTACGGCCAAACAGAAAACTCCATCGTGTAGCGTCATAAATCGAAGCATGCAGACGGTAGTAACTGTCTAAAGGATCTGTTTCTTCCCCGGTAAATGTCTCTGTCCTGATTTGATCCATTAAAGTACTCCGTTAACTTTTGCCCCAGCTTCGATGCTTTCCTTATGATCTCTTTTCAGAATTGCAAGGTGCGTACTGCCATATGTGCCCACTCGCGATTGTTTGTGCAACTGATCAGCTATCGGCGCGGAAAAACTAAGCTGATTCAAGAAAAAGTCCGGCAAGTACGTGTTCTGACTGGATGCTGATCTGAAAATAAGGACCGGGTTACCGCTCGATCGCCGCGCAATAAGTTCTGATTCCCGCTGGAGCTCTTCCGGATTATGATTGCACAGCCAGTCCATATGATCAAGCAAATTGTAGTGAGTAAATTTCTCATCATTATTTTCAAGAAAATCGCTGATCGTTGCAGTTGTTACGTTCAGCCTTTCAAGCCTCTCTTTGATTGTTTCAAAGTTTTTCTCTTTCAGGTATTCAGGGCAGCATTCTTCCGTATAGCACCCTGTCAGATACACCCTCCAAAAATAATTTTCCCGAAGCAGGGTGGTCGTAAATATTTTCCGGAATACTTCCCTGATGAATGCATCAGGGTCTGTCTTTTCTCCATCAATTTCGATCATCTCCTTTTGTACAGAAGGTACTCCGAGCATCATCATCATCAAGCGCCGTCTGGTAATAAACTTCAGAATGTATCCCCACAGGCGAGGTTCAATTTCACCGTACCAGTAAGCCTGCTCTTCCAGGGTTTCTGAATCAAGTAGCCTGATTACAAGATCCTGCATACCCTTGTACTTTATGTATCGGAGCACATTCCATGCAACCACACCTGAGGTTCCGTAGAAATAAAAGCTTGGCCGGCCGATCATGGGATCAAAAAACTGGATGTTTTTATCCCAATATTCACGGGCATCACTGCTGAGGTACTCCCTGAGAAGGCCCCGGTAAATTGGAATCGCTAACGATGAACCACCCCTTCCAAAGAAATCGAACAAGGTTCGCCAGTTTCCATTCTTATAGAGCGATATTTTCAGCTCAAGCAACGCATTCTGACATGGATTGGCATCAACCGACCATATGATTTCCGGATTATCCAAAAGGTATTCAAGCGCATTGCATCCTCCGCTGGTTATGGTGAGCAGACGCGAATCCTGAAGCTGCAACAGGTTCCTGTCAATTCGCGGATCTTCCCAGCAGGTATTATATACGATATAATTCCTGAATATGTGTGAAAATAGCCGGTTATGGAGCATTTAGCAGTATTTGTCTGTAGACCGGTAATCCCGGCTGAGCCGTCTTTGAGTAGAAATTATCCGCCCATTGTTAAGCAGATATTTCGAAATCGATATCCCTTTGTTGTATTTCCCGAAATTTTGATTTCCTGAACACTTCAGGACTACTTTTCAACAATCCATTCATTGCTGCATCCTTCTGGTGCACTCACCGGGTTGCAAATTCCAGGACCTACCGCACCCGGAAGCTCAACAATGTATCCGGAACCAAACGGGCTCACCTCTGGATAATCTGTACTTATATACTGTGCACCGCTTTGAAGTGATAAATCGCGGCGGGTTGAATCTCCGGATCGTGCTTCGCGGGTGGGAATATCTGATCGGGTACGGACAATAAGCCCCTGTTCTACATACGAGCGAATCAGCTCTTCATCTGCAATTACATTATTCATTTTTACAAAACCCGCGGTAGACTCACCTGGTGGTGAACTTACAAACATGGAAGCTTCTTCCAGATTTGGAAAAACGCTCAGATAGTCGTCTTTATGCCGCCCTGTGTTATCAAGCGCGAATAGAATTTTCCCACGGCTCTGCGACAGCGTTGGCCAGCCTACCTCTGCAATGGCTTCTTCAAGTGTAGAATAGTCGCCCCGTACATCATCCGGTGTGATCACATGGTCGCGGCTGAATACCGACCAGATCTCCCGGTCAACATCACCGATATTCGATTCATCCACAATCACCGGCTGTGTCAGAGAAAAGTCTCCGCGACTTGCCTGCTGGCTGTCTTTCAGTTCAACAAGGATCATAATTGGCAGATGCGATGGATTATCGAGCGACCAATCTCTGATCTCTTCAAGACATCCTGTAAATGTGAGACATGTTGTTCGATAATCAATATCCTGAACGTGAAGGGTTTTGAAGCCTGGCTCAAACATCTCTTCCGGCCGAATGAAATGTTCATCATTTGCAAGCAAAGCACCTGCCGGTTCCGCGAAAAGTCCGCCATCAGGATCAGCAAAAATATCCAGCTCAAACTGCCGGATGCCCAACAACCCGAGCTGATCAGTGAGTGTTCGGTGGCCATATTCAAGGTTTTCCGACCATCTGGGCACAAACTCGTCAACCGCGCTGATCAGTTCATCGGGAAGATCGAGTTTATAACTGTTATGCGTGCCAAGCACCTGTATATGGTTTAGCCGGATGCAATCGTCTGCATTCTGGCTGGTTAAGGATGTGCAGTCTGTTGTAACTGTTCCGGATTGCAGATCCGTATTACCTGAATCTGAACATGCGGGTAACAGCATTACCATGAGTATTGCGGTTAGTGTATTGAATCTCTGCTTCATTGGAAGGAGTTTTGGGTTTTTTATAAAAAAAGCCCCGAACAGTGATCCAAGCGACCATCACTGCCCAGAGCCCGTTAAAGTATCGTTTAAGCCCGGAAACAAATCCTTCTTTGTTTAGTAACCGGGATTTTGCTCAAGGTACCCTGGCTCGCCTTGTGCGGCGTCTATCGCGCTTTGGGGGATCGGGAAAACTCTTCGAATTACATTCGATGGATTTTTATCCCGCCATGTACCTTCTGTGTATGTGTGAAATCGAACCTGTATGGTTCTGGTTTTATGCTCCTGGTACATTTCAAATATCCACTCACGCTCGAGGTCACTCAGAGTACTTAACTCATTGGGTGAAAGCTGCCGGGCACCGCGCGCATTTCTTAACGTATTAATATCGGTAAGTGCTGCTTCCCAATTATTCTGCCGAGCATACGCCTCTGCTCGTGAGAGATACATCTCACCAAGCCGCAGAACCGGAATATTTATTGAGGACTGGCTTCCCAGAAGAAACTTGTCATTATCCCATTTTATGGAGCGTGCACCTGTGAGATGCCCTCGGTCAGTCTCAAGGCCTACTTCTCTTGTATATATCATCGACTGACCACTTCGGGCAAAATCGACTAGCGGCAGTATTTCAAGATCACCATTTTCGCACTGACGATACACGTTTGAGCTTTCCGTATCAGGAACAATTCCGTATTGCTGACCGATCTGAACACCGCGGTTCCATCTGAAATCATCCGGAGATACGCAGCCCTCATCAGGGAGGAATTCGTAATAATATCTCGGATCATCTCTTTCTCCTTCCCACATGTCGTAGAAATCCTGGGTCAGGGCTCCACCGTCACTACCAGTTTTGCTTGTATTCCATGGGTTACCATGACGGTTTCTTGAAGCGTGGAAGTACGAAAGCCTGTGACCACCGCCAGTTTCGGGCTGCTGATTGAATGCAAAAATCACCTCCGGATTACCTTCATTCTCTTTGCCAAACAGATAAAAGTAATTTTCTGTCTCCAGCTGAAAGTTACCATCATCAATCAATTGTGTTGCATAATCGATGACGGAGTTCAAATCTGCATCATTATGTGTAAACTGATCGGCATATCTGTCGCTATACACAGCTTTATTCAGAAGAAGTCGAACTTTGAGAGCTGCAACAGCATCTCTGTTGAACCTTGTTTCATTTACACTAGCGGGAGGTAATGATCCCTCAACTGCCGAGAGTTCATTATAGATATATTCAACCGCATCGCTGCCGCGAAAAACCGTCGATAGATTTGGTGTACCCACATCTTCCGGCAGTTTTTCGAATGCAACATTGTATAAATCCAGAAGCCAGTAGTTATACAATGCCTTTAGCGCTCTCGCCTCAGCGATTAGCGCGGCATCGCCACCCAGATCAGCAATAGTTTTTTCAGCGATTGCTGAGCGGCCTACACCCTGTGTTAAGTTTCTCCATACATCATTAATGGTTGTATGTGATGGTGTCCATGAATGCTGGTGCATTTCTATGAAGCGGCCGCCATCGAACCAGTCGGTGCCCCCTCTGAATGGAACTATCTGCTCCATTGAGGATACTCCCTGAAGGTTATTGAACCAATTGTGCCTTTCAAGTGGATTTAGCATTCGCTCGTATGCCGGAGCCAGGATTTGCTGAGGCGCGTTCGGGCTTTCTAACGCATCCTGCTGAAGCGCTGTATCCCGAACGGTTTCACTCAAATCTGTACAGGAATACATTATCACAGATATTATCAGTATTGTTGTTGTTAAGACTGCTTTTTTCATGATGATTTTCTATTTAGTCGTTATTTAAATATCCGATTAGAGCGACATGTTAATTGAGAAACTGAAAGTACGTGCGGATGGATATCTTGATCCGTCTATACCAATAGATCGAAAACCACCTGAATCTCTTCGTTTATCTACTTCCGGATCAAATCCCGGGTAGTCAGTTATTGTGAAGAGATTTCTGCCGGTGATAGAAAGCTGCAGATTGCTTACCGGTAAATTCACGGTATTAAATGTGTAGCTTAGAGTCGCGTTATTTAACCTGAAATAACTGCCATCGTATAGGAATCTTGAAGAAGCTGTCGCAGCATTTGTAGAACTCTCATTCGGATCAAACCCAATTCTTGCAATGTTATTTCCTGCGTAGAGTTGCGGCATGTTAAAAAGAGAATTATGGTCATTCCAATAAATCAGGTTGCCATGAACACCATTGAAATTCAAACCAAGATCCCAGTTTCTGTACGCCACATTGGTTGATATACCATACACAAAGTCTGGAAGAGCATTGCCGGGCGACATTCTGTCTGCATTGGTAATAACCCCATCGCCATCTAGATCCCGGAATATATTCTGACCGTTTGCATCCAGACCCTGAAAGTCGAATACCCAAAAGGCGCCGAATGGCAATCCGTTTCTGAACGCCTGAACTCTTTCACCGGAGAGGCCTCGGCCTCCAATTGATCCCGTAAGAATCTGATCTACTGGAAGGTTCCTGACCACATTATCGAGGTAGGCTATGTTACCTCCGATATCAAAACCAAAGTCCTGGGAGAATTGGTGTCTGAATGTTAGGTCAAACTCAATTCCCCTGTTTACAACTTCCATGTCGTAGTTGCTCCAGAATGAGCTTGATGCAACAATTGGATCAACTCCCGAGGTGGTTTCAATGAGAATGTCGCTGGTAACTTTTCGAAACAGGTCCACAGAACCTACCAGGGCATCATTAAAGAAAGAGAAATCAACACCCACATTTGTTTGTGTCGAAACCTCCCATCTAATGTCTTCGTTTTGAGTTCTGATAAACGTAATACCGGGGGAAATAACACCGGGCTCCAACATGTACCCATCCCGTGTTCTTACGTTGATCCGCTGCTGAGTGATTCCGTCCGGGATATCCTGGTTACCCGTCTGTCCCCATCCTGCGCGAAGTCTTAATGAGGAGAGCGCATCAAAATTCATAAATGGCTCGTCAGAAATCTGCCATGCAGCCGAGAACGATGGAAAATATCCGTATCTGTTTTCATCCCCGAACCTTGAAGAACCATCGGCTCTGATAGTACCGGTCACGAAATATCTCTGTGCAAAGTTGTAGTTTACGCGTGCAAAGAATGACTGAAGTTCATTTTTTGCTGAAAATCCTGATGGAAAATCAGCAAGAGTCACATTTGAACCGATGCCGGGATTGTTAAACGCATTGATTTCTGTGGTTGTGAAATCACGGATCGAAAATCCTCTGCCTTCACGTATAAACGACTGGTAGGAAAAACCTCCAAGTACATCAAAGTTGTTGTTATCTAATGAAAAGAGATAGTTCAGCGTGCTTTCGGTTTGGAACATACTGTTTTCCCGATTATTGTAGCTGAAAGCACCATCGGGAGCATCAATTCTTTGATTGTTATGGGGGCTAACCTGCGAAAATCTATTTCCCTGAGAATTATCAATTGCAGCATTGAACCTGTACATCAAACCTTCAAAAAGCTCGAAGTCGAGATTTAATTGACCCAGAATCCTGGTTACCTCACCAAAATCTGTAAAAATCTCCGGTACCTGTACCGGGTTCATGCCGTCATCACGGATTTCAAAAAAGGAACCGTCAGGATTAAAAATCGGCTGAGTTGGATTTTGAGTCAGTGAATTGGTAAGCATATCGCCAAGGTTTGTACTTGCCGTATTTGCAACGGGCACATAATCGGTTCTTTGGCGGTCAGCGAGAAGATTCAGGCCGATATTTAGACGATTCTCAAGGAATCGCTGGTTTATCCTGACCCGGCCGCCATAACTCTGAAGATTATTCGTGATAATGATCCCCTCCTGGTTCGAATAGTTCAGAGAAGCTGTGTAATCAAGGGTTTCCGTTCCGCCGCTATATGCAAGTGAATGGCGATTCGAATACGCAGTTCTAATAATTTCATCGAAATAATTTGTCCGGTTCCCTAAGTCGAGATTCTCTTGCCCTATGGAACGCTGAAAATCAGCAAATTCATCAGGACTAAGCATATCGAGTCTGTTCGAAATATTAGAGATGCTTACGCTTCCTGAATAATCAAGCCTTGCGGCACCTCTCTCACCTCTCTTTGTTGTAATAAGTACAACACCGTTTGCCGCCCTCGAACCATAGATCGCGGTAGAGGATGCATCCTTCAAAACTGTGATCGACTCAATATCATTTGGGTTCAGGAAAGAAAGAGGATTCGTATTGTTAGGGCTTCCAGGCCCAAAGTTTCTTCCTCCGGGGGTAGTGTCAGCATTATTGTCAATCGCAATTCCATCAATCACATACAGCGGTCCGCTTCCTGCTCTTGGCGTTCCGGGACCGCGTATTGTTATGCTTTGAGGAGACCCGGGCTGACCACTAACGGTGGTAATATTAACCCCAGCTATTCTGCCCTGCATCAGTTGTTCTGGCGATTCAGTCAACCCTCGATTAAATTCTGATGACGACACTGTTCCGATTGAGCCTGTAACTTCAGCTCTTCTTTGAGTACCGTAGCCAACCACGACCAGCTCATCTCCAACAATCTCACGGGTGCGCATGTCAACATCTATAGTTGAGCGCCCATTTATCTGAATTTGTTGGGATATGTAACCAACAAAAGAGAAAATGAGTGTTCCTTCCAAGGCAGGAACATCCAGTTCATACTCTCCATCCACATTTGTTGAAGTACCAATGGTAGTTCCTTCAAAAACAATATTCACACCGGGCAGCGTGGCACCCGTTTCCGCATCTGATACCACACCTCTTACTGTTTGCCCCAGGCTTTGCCCTGTACACATTATCAAGAGTGCAGCTGCAGTTACTGCAATTCGTAATTTTGTATTGATTTTACCCATTATAGATTTGATGACTTTAAAGTTTGAGCTTGAGAACCGGGGCTTTCAGGAGTTGAAATCCCGATTTTTTTGATGCCCCATTATCCATTGGGACATATCTGACCTGCATTACTTTTAGAAATAAAATTTTAATATTTGTAAAATTTATTTCCTGTATGCCGCAATGCTTTACTGTGTGTTAAAAAACCCATCCGATGTTATCAAAGTATTATTCAGAGATTACTTAACACAATTGAGTATTAAATAATTATTAAGTGATGATTTTACTATTAGTAAAACTTTTCTCCTTCTTGAGGAACGAAATTTTATACAAATCCAAGGCAGTAGGGTTTTCTGATTGGTTTACAAACGGATTGATTTGTAACGCGCTCTAAACTTCTTGGCGAAATACATGTTTGCGAACTTCCGGGTTCAATTGTTCACAAAAAGTCGTGCAATAATAAATTTAAATCAGGAATGCCCCCTTAACATTAAGGTAACATTGCGGTAATGAGTGATCGGTAGTATTCGGTATAAGCATTAACTTATTTATCGCTATTGCGGAGACTCTGTTGGAAACAGCGCGAAAAGTTATTACGGGCAAATCAGAACAATACGGGCCGGCTCTTAAATGGGCTTCAGTAGTTGCACTTGTTTATTTATTACTTGCAGCCGTATCGATTATAGGAAACGGTTTTGGAATCGCAACAGGTGGCGCCGCTGCGCAGCTTTTTGCTTTCGCCACAAATCCGCTAATTGCTCTTATGATAGGCGTGGTTGCCACAGCTGCAATCCAGAGTTCGAGCACTGTAACTTCCATAATTGTCGGGCTTGTTGCAGGCGGATTGCCTATTTCCATGGCCATCCCAATGGTGATGGGGGCGAATATTGGCACATCACTTACCAGCAC
>PWWL01000326.1 GCA_003561515.1 Balneolaceae bacterium | reverse complement strand
GGCCACCCAAACGGAGTAGACATTGAAATGATGAGGTTTCAGGTCGAAAACAGGAATGAATTTCTAATCAGGGACAGCTTTCTCAGACTCATCGAAACGCAACTTTCGTACAGATACTACAATCATAAAGAGTTCGAAACCTCGGAAATCATCGGCACGGAATACAACGTAAATGCCGTAAACTTGTCAGTTAAGGCAAATCACCGGCCCATAGGTTTCCTGCACAACGGGCGAATCGGAATTTGGGGTGAGTTCAAGGATTATACGGTGATTGACCGTGCAAACATTGAATCGTTTACGTTCAGTGGGGCGGCATTTGCTATACAAGAAGCCGACTTTGGACCTTTGCACCTTGAACTTGGAACAAGACTTGAGGTAAGCCATGTACAGCCCAAGCAGGAACGGTTCAGCCAGCTCATCGGCGATATACGCCGAAGATCATTTGTCGGGCTTGCGAGCTCGGTGTCGCTTATTTATGATATGGGCCGGGGGTGGAATGCCGGTACGGTTCTGATGCATTCATACCGGCCTCCTTCATCCGAAGAGCTTTACTCACAGGGGCCCCACATTGCTGCCTATTCTTTTGAAATAGGCAACCCTGAACTAAAGGCTGAGAGAGGCCTAGGCAGTGAACTTTTTCTCCGCTATAAATCGAGTACTGCCACCTTAGAACTAACCGGATTCCACAACAACTTTTCGAATTACAACTTCGCGCGAGATACGGGCAGAGAGAGCGTTCCATTTCCCAATCTGAATGAATTCCAGTTTGAGGGAACAGGTGCTGAGATCTATGGAGCTGAGTTCAGCACCGAACTAGTGCTGTTACGCAACCTGGTGGCACAGGGTTCATTTTCATACACGGTTGGCAACAGGGATGTTAGTGATGAAGAGAGGGAAGCATCAGGCATCACACGCCAGCGCGATCCGCTGCCAATGATCCCCCCATTCACGACCCGTCTTGGCCTCACCTACACAATAGGCGACTTCAGCTTTGGCGGCAGGTACAGATACTCGTCGCAGCAAAACCGCGTCGCAGAATTTGAGGAGCCTACAGATGCATTTTCACTGATTGATTTGAACGCAGAATATAGTTTCATGTCAGCATCGAACATGCTTCATACATTTTCATTGAATGTGAACAACCTGCTCAATACCGAATACCGAAATCATCTTTCGCGGCTGAAAGAGATTTTCCCGGAACCGGGATTCAATGTAAACCTTCTCTACAGGCTCTATTTTTAGTCAATACTTTTATAGAAGTAACTGTAGATTAGTAAATTGACAACTAACACTGTAAAGATGCCTGATAACAAACTTACCACAGCGGCAGTATTAGCAGCCGGAATGGGCAACCGCCTTAAACCGCTAACCGATAACCTCCCCAAATGCATGGTCGAAGTTGCCGGAAAACCGTTGCTCGCACACATCATGGATGCTCTCGAAAAAGGTGGATTTAAACGCCTTGTTATCGTTACCGGTTACAAAGCCGACATGCTGAACAAGTTTGTGAAAGGATATGAAACATCGCTGAAAGTTGAACTAATTCACAATGAAAGCTACGATGTAACAAATAATATCTATTCACTATGGTTGGCATCCGAGAATCTCAGGAATGGATTTGCCCTTGTTGAATCCGATATTGTGCTGGAGCCGCACGTTCTTGAAGAGTTCAGTGCACCGGATAAGATTGCTCTCGACGTATACGATAAAAGCAAGCACAATGGCACCACGGCATCTGTAAACGAGAATGGATTCGTTGAAAACCTGATTCTAAAACAGGAATACCACCATCAACCTGCCAAATATAAAACTGTAAACATATATTCTTTCTCAAAGACCACTGGCAAGAAGTTGTTACTTCAGATTGAGCACTTGATTAAGAAAGGGTATCTGAACAGTTTTTATGAGGTGGCCATAAAAAATCTGCTTGATAAAAATGAGATTTCCCTGGAGATGATCGATTTCGAAAACATCTGGTGGGATGAAATCGACACTCCTGAAGACCTTGAAAGGGTAAACGAAGTGCTTTTGAAAAACGGTATAGCGATCCTGCAATCCGCTCCTGAAAACAGTCTATGAAAACGCCGTACCCTGTACAATGGGCTGCGGGACTCGCTTCGTCAATTTTTCCGCTGTTTGTCAAGCAGGAGCATAACAAAATCATTCTCACTTCCTTCCATGGTGACGGCTACAGGGGGAACACCCGTGTTTTGTATGAAAAGCTTTGCCGCGGTAATAAGCTTAATCCTGTCTGGCTCAGCAGGAACAAAAACATTGTTCAAAATCTGAAAGACCAATTTGGAAGCAACAAAGCCGAGCTTGCACATTCCTTTGCCGGCATGAGAGCACTCGCCTCGGCCTCTTTCATCCTTTTTACGCACGGAACCAGTGATTACCCCTTTTTGAGGCTCCCCCGCCGGGCCAATCTAATCCAGACCTATCACGGACTGCCTACAAAGCGGGGTGAATATATGCGCCCCAACAGCAATCGCAGACCGGGTATCTTTCACAGGCTGTTACTGCAATACAGGTTCAACCCCATAGATTTTTTTATTTCTTCGTCGCCATTTACAACCGGGATTTTTTCGAAGCGGTTTAACCTGCCTGAAACAAGGTTTCTAGAAACAGGGTATCCCTCCTACGACCATCTCATCAATGGAAACTGTGAAGATGACTTTATAAGAAAAACATGGCCCGATGCTCCCGATTACACTTCAGTGATTCTCTATTCACCTACTTTCAGAAGATTAAGTAAAACTCGCTGGTACCCGTTTTCTGATCTGGACCTGGATGTAATTGCCGGGTTTCTTGAGAAGCATAACATTCTTTTGATGATGCGTCCTCATCCGAATGAAAAGGTAGATATCCGTAAATTCACCGTGCACAGCAACAGGATTGTCGACGCCGGCCAGCATAAAGTTGAAGATATTTACAGGATATTGCTCTGTACCGATGCGATTATTACCGACTACAGCAGCATATACATTGAGGGCCTTTTGAAAAATATACCTTCTATTTTTATACCCTATGATCTCGACTCCTACGAACGCGGGCTGCCATTCCCCTACCATGATTTAACTCCCGGCGACAAGGTATCAACTCAAACTGAATTTCTGGATGCACTGCAAAGGGCATTACATGATCCCAACTATCTTCAGACTGAGCGCGACCGGGTCAAAAATATTTTTTTCTCATCAGCGGATGGCAATGCTACGGAGAAAATCATTCGATTTCTAGAGCAGCAAGTAAACTCAGCTTCAGTAAATTCCGGATGAATCATTCTTTTCCGTTATCTCTTCCTTAATACCCGAGTACTTGTCGCTGTATGATATGATCATAAACAGGGTGAGATTGATCAATTTTTTTAGTGCACTGTAAACCAGAAGCATACCTGCCACGGCGGCGGTGCTCACATCAAGCGCGCGCGACAGCTCAATTCCGGCCATCATAAACACCAGATCGCGGCTGGGCATAAACGGAATCCGGTTCACTACCAGATTGATTGCTATAAAGATGAGCCACGACTGAATAGGTATTCCCGGTATTGCAACCGCCCACATCAAAACCATAGCAGTATTATGGACTATGAAACGGGTAAAATAGATCAGAAATACAGTTATGGCTTTTTTTAATGGAAGAGCAAAGAGATATTTTCTGAATTGAATGAAGAGTGCAATTACTATGACCAGAATTATAGCCCCGGTAATCACATAAAACAGGTTCACATTTCCGACAAGCTCTTCAAGGTCTAATATGCCGGTAAAGGTTAATATACCAAGCAGGGAAGCAACGACCAGGTTTGAGCTCAGTGCAGAGAGAATATTATTGTCTCTGATATTTTTCAGTATCTCCTTGTCGCCCTTGTCAAGTTTGTTCCTTGCCCACATAAACAGGTAAAATTCACCTGAATACCCCATCACCTCATCATTGTAAACCCGTTTGGTGAGAAAAGCCTTAAACATCCGCCAGCGTTTGGCAAACCAAACCTGACGATAAATGAAAACTTCAGCAAGCGGAAGTGTGATGTATAAGAAGGCAAAAATCAGGTAAAAAAGCGGAGCCGTAGGCAGGCTTCTCAGTACCTCACCCCACCCTATGTCGAAAAGCTGGTATATGATTATGCCGATAATGGCGGCAATCACCACCCTGCGGGTATGTTTCTGAACCTGCTTCGCCCGCGGGCTGTCAAGGATGGTGGTCCAGAGTTGTTTTAATTTCTCTTTAGATAACAAGCTTAGTATTGGCCGCAGTTGAAAAAATGTGAGCAGAAAATACGCATCACCTGTTTAGAATACTATTGAGTTTTGAAAAGTGTCAGCTTACCTGCTGCTGCCTCTTATGGTTATCCTCAATGCTTTTGAACTTTTCCATTTTTTTAAGCCCCAGATCCTTCTTGAGTGTTCTCTTGATCCTCTTTTGGTCATACTTTTTAAACATTTCAAGACCTTGCAGGCAAAGAAACCTTACATTGCGGTTTCTTACCTTTCGAAGCTTGCGGTTAAGCATTAATTGAAAATCAGTCTCACCGTTTATCATCAGAAAATCATCTGCCGGTTCAAGCTCTGCATTACCGTCCGAAATTTCCAGATGGTGAGCCAAAAATATCGCTGAAAACTGATTCATATTCCGGAACCTGTATCTGATATTTTCCTCAAATTTTTGCGGATACTTTTCAAAAAATCCTGCCAGAGTTGACTTCCTCACAGGATGGGGAACATGAGGCACTTTAAAGTATTTTCTCCCAAATCCGGCAAGTTCAGCCGACCTGATTTGAAGCAAAAGGTGCATCGACCTGGTTATGCCCAACAGGTTCTTTGCGACGAAACTTATGGCCTCATTCAATTTCATCCGCAAGGGACCGTACTGATGAATTTTTTTCCATTTACCTCTGAGAACAACCGATGACTCATTGAAAAAATCACTCGGTTCAACATCACTGGTAATAACAAAATCATCATTAAAATAGATAAAATTCTCAGCCAGGCCGGGAATTCTCCAAATTGCGGATTCAATACTCCGCGTATTAAACGTGGGAAGTGCCCATTCGTACCCGCGGAAAATTTCTTTGTGATCAACAATGGAAAGCTTGTATGAGCTGCAAAACTTTTCGTCTATAAAGTCTGGCTTTTGATTGTCTGTAACCAGGAAAATCCTGTTTATCCAGGGTGCATGTTTACGTATTGAACGAATGCAGTATTTGAGCTCCCCATTATCAACAAATCGGGTTTGATCTCTGCCTGTCTGCAATTCATTTTTTTTCCGATCACCAAGTTCACTTAGCAGTTCTCTTTTTTTGAGAAGATGATGTTCATCACCACCGTCAACCCAGGCAATCACAGCATCGATTTTTAAATCGTGCTTTTCTTTCATACGATTTCTTAGAGTCGGGACAACCGGCGAACCGTCAGCTGCCAAAGTCTGGCAAACAAACGGGAAGCGCTTTAGTCAATATTTTAGTCACACTTTACGGAAGCTACAAAATAAACAAATACTCTGCTTTCGTTCGGCTAAGGAACAATTCATACGATCCTGCTTTATAAAAGATTGTAAATACAGACAGAGAGCAACGAATTGAAATAATCCTCGTTATATTTGCTGAATTGAATCAAACAGGAAAGAACTGAACCGAGACGCGAAACGGCTTTTTACCACCCGATTATGAATAACCACGCTCTGAAAATAATTCTGCTGGCTCTAACTTTATTTCTGGTTCATGGAGTTTGTGTTGCCCAAATCTCCAATCCTGAGAGTGAAATAAGAACCTCCGACCGCGACATGATCTGGGCTCAAACCCTTTCTGGCAGCTACTTCAACGAATTCTGGAACTACCAGTTCTATTTCGATAATGGCATGAAGGCTCACATCATTTTTTCGGCAGCCAATTTCGGAAGCCTGAAATCGCCGGTGAGCGGCGTGCGCCTCTCTGTATTGTATCCGAACGGTGACGTGAAACAGCTATCGCGCGAATACCCGATTGAGCGTCTTGTTCAGGACCGCGAAAATCACTTGTTCAGGCTTCATCCCGAGCGTGACATCTATATAGAGGGCCATCCGGATGAAGGAATGAGGATTGTGATCAATACATCAAAAGATGGAGTGAGATACGATGTTGACCTTAGGCTATCAAACATCACAACCGGGTACCAAATGGATGATGCCAAATTCAGAATTCACGATGAGCAGATCGGCATTATCACTCACATCCCCTACGCGGATGTGGAAGGCACAATTGCGGTTGACAACAGGCGGGAAAGAGTACGTGGTACCGGGTATATGGATCACACCTGGCAGAACCAGACCACCACCCGTCTCATGCAGAGCGGATTCCGTTACGTTTACCACCGCGATGCCGACAACTGGGACATTCTCTACTTTCTGCTGCCCAGCAACAGCAACCGCAACAAACAAACGGTTGGTTACCGCCTCAGCAGTACCGATGGCAATGTGGAAATTCGGGGTATTGAACGAATTACCGGGAAACACGATGGACGCGCATTTGGCACAAACATACCCAGAATTGTTGAAGTAGAACTATGTAACGGAGGAAGTTCCCGGATTACACGAACTGAAGACGAGGAGCGCTTTTCCATCCTCGGAGAGCTTGGCTGGGTAGCACGCAGAGCAGCACGCACCTTCCTGGGCGGAGAAGTGATCGATTTCAGGGGTAAAGCAACGCTGATGGAAACATCTCACAGGCCAAAAAACGGCGACTACAATTTCTTTATCGTGAATTGAATTGAATTGAATTGAATAAGTTCATATCAGTTCCCATTAAGGATTGACTGAATAGTGCCCCTATCGGAGATAGACATATTTTTAGCAGCTTCCTGTCTCTCTTGCCCCAATCGATTCGGAAGAAATCCAGTATGTTTATTCCTGCACTTTTTCTTTTCTCCCGACAAATTACGACGCAACATACTCTTCGATTTGCTTTGATGCCGCAGGAACGATCCGTAGGTTTAACGAATTTTCAGTGCCTAACCTGCAACGCCCTGGCTGAGTGAGCAAACCGAACGAACAACCCGCGCTGCTGAAGGATCCGAACCTTCACGTGATTTTCGGCATTACGCTGAGTGCGGTAATGGGCGTGGCAAGCATCGCTCCTGCCCTGCCTGTGATTGCCCGGTCGCTTGATGTATCAACCGAACAGATTGGGCTGCTAATCACTTTTTACACGCTGCCTGGAATCGTACTGGTGCCTATTTTCGGCATCCTGGCCGACCGCATTGGCCGCAAAGTGATACTTGTTCCATCACTGTTTGTTTTTGCAGTCTTCGGCACCGCATGTGCGTTCACAACGTCTTTCGAGCAGCTTCTCTTTTTCAGGGTTCTGCAGGGTTTCGGAAGTGCCGCACTCGGAACGCTAAACGTAGCACTTTTAGGTGATCTATATTCCGGCAATCGAAGGGCTACGGCTATCGGCTACAACGGCAGTGTTCTCAGCCTGGGAACTGCATCTTACCCCGCTGTTGGTGGTGCGCTTGCAATTTTAGGTTGGAACTATCCTTTCTATCTCAGTCTGCTGGCTATTCCAGTGGGGATATTCGCGATAACAACGCTCCGGCCAGTACCATTGAACAGTGGCATGAAACTGAGCGAATACTTCAAAAACATCCGCAGTGCACTCTGGTCTAGAAAAGTACTTTCTCTCTTTCTCGGGATGTTTCTCACATTTATCATGCTTTACGGTACGTTTCTCACATTTTTCCCCATCCTGCTCGACGAAGAATTTGGCAAGAGTAGCTTCCTGATCGGCATTATTTTATCCGGCTCTTCTCTTATCACCGCAGTGGCTGCCTCACAACTTGGGCCCCTGACCCGCAGATTCAGTGAAGCTTCACTGATTTTTGCCGCCTCTGTACTCTATTTCATTATTTTTCTCACCATTCCCGCCGTCGAAAATATCTGGTACATGATTATACCGGTAGCAATTTTTGGCCTGGCTCAAGGCATCAATATACCCAGCATGCTGAACCTTCTAACCGGACAGGCACCGCCCGAATACCGCGCAGCGTTTCTTTCGGTAAATTGGCTTATCATAAGAATCGGTCAGGCGCTTGGCCCGTATTTACTTGGAATTGTTTACCTCTTCTACGGGATATACGGTACATTCTACTTCTCAGCCTTTATCTCAGCGCTGTTTATACTTGTGAACCTCTTTCTTCTCTTACCTGCTTCCAGAAAAAAATAAAGCCCGAGATTATCAGTCCCGGGCTCATATGCTTTAGGTTCAGCATAATAGGAGTGACTAGTTGACTAACCAGAGTGAGATTAGTGCTATGCTGTTGTATAAAAGAGAGTCGGCGGGAGCAATCGTTACAATCTTTTTTAAAAAAAGTGCAAAAAGTGCATTTTCCATCATCTTCAAACCTTTTTACGTACGGGAATGAAAAATGGCCGTACATTTACCTTCGGCCAAACGGCTTCATTAAGAAACAAAACCGAATCACTATCTAAATATGAGAATAGCCGCCATAGTAACCCTCTTTTTTCTTTTTGCTACTCAGCCCATCTTTGCCCAGATGCCCAATGCCCCCGACAGAAATGAAGGTGAAGGCCCATATGACCGCCTGATATTGCGCGGGATTACCATGATCGACGGCACCGGTTCGCCCGCCGTAGGTCCCGTTGATATTGTAATTGAGGGTAATAGGATCACACGAATTCAGAATGTTGGATACCCCGGTGTACCGATTGACGAGCGGCGCCGGCCCGAAGCCCGAGAAGGCGACAGGGTAATGGATCTGGAGGGAAGCTATGTACTTCCCGGCTTTTTTGACATGCACGCGCATACAGGCGGCAACGCACAGGGCACGGTTCCCGAATATGTGTATAAGCTCTGGCTCGCGCACGGAATCACTTCCATAAGGGAGCCCGGTTCATTCAACGGTATGGAATGGACGCTTCGGCATAAAGAGCGTAGTGAACGAAATGAAATTACGGCCCCGAGAACGTTTGCCTACATCGGTTTTGGACAGGGAGCACGCGGAGGCATCAACACTCCCGATGAAGCCCGCGAATGGGTGCGGATGATTCACCGCGAGGGAGCCGACGGAATCAAGTTTTTTGGGGCGCGTCCCGAAATCTGGGAAGCGGCTCTGGATGAAGCCAATCAGCTCGGGATTGGATCGATGGCACATCACGCACAGCCGCGCGTAGTTTACGCCAATGTGGAGCACACAGCAAGGATGGGCCTCCGCGGTATGACCCACTGGTACGGCCTGCCCGAAGCCCTTTTCACCGACCGCGTGATACAGGACTACCCGCTCGACTACAACTACAGCAACGAGCAGCACCGTTTTGAGGAAGCGGGCCGCCTTTGGAAACAGGCCGCCAAGCCGGGAAGCGACCGCTGGAATGAAGTGATGGACCTGCTGCTGGATCTCGATTTCGAAATCAACCCCACATTTACCATCTACGAAGCTAGCCGCGACCTGATGCGCGAACGCCGCGCCGAGTGGCATGAACGCTACACCCTTCCTTCCTTGTGGCAGTTTTTTGAGCCCGACCGCCGTGCACACGGCTCGTACTGGTTCGATTGGGGCACCGAGCAGGAGATTGCCTGGAAAGAGAACTACCGGATCTGGATGCAGTTTATCAACGAATACAAAAACCGCGGAGGACGGGTTACCCTGGGAGCCGATGCCGGCTACATCTACAAGCTTTATGGGTTCGCCTATATCCGCGAAATGGAGATGTTCCGCGAAGCCGGTTTTCATCCGCTCGAAATCTTCCAATCGGCCTCACTGAAGGCCGCCGAGGTTCTTGGTGTTGATCACAAGCTGGGTACCATCGAAGTTGGGAAACTGGCAGACCTGGTCATTCTTGATGAAAACCCGCAGGCAAACCTCAAAGTGCTCTACGGTACCGGGGCCATCCGCGTGAATGAGAACAACGAAGCCGTTCGCGTTGGAGGTGTCCGATACACCATCAAGGACGGGATTGTGTTCGATGCCCGCCGGCTGCTCCGCGACGTGGAGGAGTACGTGCAGCAGGTAAAAGACGAAACGGGTTTCAGAATTACCCAGCCCGGGCTTGATTATTGATCATCAGCAGCTCAACTCTAAGCTTCCTTGTAAATATTTGAGAATAGCCACGGAAACGCGGAAGAACACAGAAAACTTAGTGCCCTTCCGTGTTTCCGTGGCAAAATTACATGATTCCCTGACTTGGACGTATATTGAAATCTTCTGCAACAACCACCCACCCTCACGAATCTTTTCAACAGCAACCATGTATATAGACTGTCTGTACAATTAACCCTAACCAAATCTCAGGCTATGAAATCTCTAAGTCTCGCTATTGTGTTATCAGTTACGCTAACCCTCCTTACAACCGAAACCCATGCGCAGGATCGCGGATTCGGAATCGGTGCGCAGGTAACCAACCCTGCCGGACTTTCCTTTAAAGGCTGGGTATCCGAAACCGGAGCCTTCGCATCCGTGGTCAGCTTTAACGTAAGCGAAAACACATCCTCATTCTACATTCATGTCGACTACCATCATCACAAAATGTATGAGGAGCTCAACTGGGATGTCGGCTTTCTGAGCTATTATTACGGTGGCGGCATTCGGTATTTCTGGCGTGAGGCCGGTTTTGACGACAACTTCTTTGCGCTGCGACTGCCGGCCGGACTCAACTTCAACTTTACCGACATACCGGTCGATTTTTATGTTGAAATTGCCCCGACATTTGAGGTGAACCCGGCCTTCAATTTCGGATTTGCAGGCGGTATTGGTTTCCGGTATTTCCTGAACTGATCAACTCTCATGAACGAACGTCTTCCGCAATACGCCGATGTTGAAATGGCAGCACGGCGTATTGCTCCATTTATACATAAAACTCCGGTACTCACATCGGCAACATTTAACAGAATCACCGGCGGTGAGCTCTTCTTTAAATGCGAGAACTTCCAAAAAGTGGGAGCATTCAAGTTCCGGGGTGCATGTAATGCCATCAGCCGTCTCTCCTCTGCCGATGGGAAAAAGGGAATTGTAACCCATTCTTCCGGCAATCATGCCCAGGCTGTAGCGCTGGCAGCGAACCTGCACGGTTACAAAGCCGTAATCGTGATGCCTGAAAACGCGCCAAAAGTAAAGGTAAATGCCGTTCGCGGATACGGAGCCGACATTGTTTTTTGCGAGCCCACAATTGATGCACGGGAAGAAACAGCCCAGGCTGTGATTGCCAAAACCGGTGCTACATTCATCCATCCTTACAATCACCCCGATGTGATCGCCGGCCAGGGGACCTCAGCAATGGAGCTGCTGCATGATCACCCCGACCTCGACATGATCATCGCGCCCGTTGGCGGCGGCGGACTCATCAGCGGAACCGCCATCACCGCAAAGTTCACAAAACCAGAAATGAAGGTGTTTGCCGCCGAGCCCGAACTGGCAGACGATGCCTACCGCTCCATTCACTCCGGCAAAATTGAGCCCGTACTCCGAACCGACACCGTAGCCGACGGCCTCCGCACCTCACTTGGCTCCCTTACATTCCGCATCATCCAGAAACACGTAGACGACATTGTAACCGTTCCGGAAACATCCATCATCCGCGACATGCGCGCCGTTTGGGAGCGGATGAAAATCCTGATCGAACCCTCCTGCGCCGTTCCCCTCTCTGCAATCATCGACGGAAAAATCGACGTAAAAGGGAAAAAAGCCGGTATCATCCTCACGGGAGGCAATGTGGATTTGGATCATCTTCCGTGGTGAGGGGGTATTTGTGATTTGTTATGGATTATTCATGATTTATTAATTGTGATTTAGACCTGACAGCGTTCCCGAGCTTTTCGGGATCCTGTCAACGTCGTATCCAGTTTTAGGGAAGGAACTTCATTTAGATGTAGCCAACTACTTTCTGTCAACGATTTGGATCTAGAACATTGAACAAACCATCAGTACAATACCTGCGAGAATAAAAAGTAAAGCATGTGGACAATTCAAATATTCTACCCCAATTTTTGTATACTCAACCGGTTCAGCTGTCTGATCTGATCAATTCAAAATTTCCATAAAAAACAATTCGGATCATGATTTACAGGTCTTTCTCTTCAGCATTTCTATTCATTGTCATCATCATCTCTGTTTTCATCTCCTGCAGTACCGAACAGGCGGAGTTGCACCCATTCGAGGCTTACCTGGCCGAGCCCCATCCTGCCTGGAGTTATGATCTGAAGCACACCATTGAAGGCGATACCTACACCGCCTATGTATTGCGGATGGTTTCGCAGGAGTGGCTGACGGAAGAGCTTGTGAATGAAACCGAGTGGTGGCACTGGCTCACCATTGTGGTTCCCGATGAAGTGAATTACTCCACCGGCATGCTGTGGATCGGCAGCGGCACCAACTATACTGAGATGCCTGAAGATGCCCATCCGATTGTCCTGGAGCCGGCCCTGGCTACCGGAACCGTGACTGCATTTCTGCATAATGTGCCCTTCCAGCCTATCTCTTTTCACGGTGACCGCCTCGAGCAGCGTTACGAGGACGACCTGATCGCCTATGGTTGGCGCAAGTTCCTGGAGGGCGGAGCGGCTGATGAGGACGCCTTCTGGTTAAGCCGCCTTCCGATGACAGCCGCTGCCATGCGGGCAATGGATACGGTAACTGAATTCTCCCT
>PWWL01000322.1 GCA_003561515.1 Balneolaceae bacterium | reverse complement strand
TTTTAGTAACATCAGCGTGATTGTCTATCAACCAAAGTGACTAATAACATGAAACATTTTCTGCCTTTTTCCCTGATTCTTTCTGTGCTGCTCGTTTTTTCTGCCGCGGCACAGAACAACGATGACAAGTGGGATGTAACCCAGCATCGTGCCAATTACACCGACATTAGCTTTGAAACTTCCGAAGGTACATGGATGAACCTCGATGTGAGCCCGGACGGCACTGAGATCATCTTCGATCTGCTCGGAAATATCTACACTATGCCGATCGACGGCGGCGAAGCAACCGTTCTCCGGGAGAGTCTCGCCTATGAAATTCAGCCGCGCTTCAGCCCTGACGGCTCAAAGATCTCCTTTACCAGTGATGCCGGAGGCGGCGACAACATCTGGGTGATGAACCGCGACGGCTCCGATGCCCGACAGATCACCGATGAGAGTTTCCGTCTGCTGAACAACGCATTCTGGACTCCCGACGGCAACTACCTGATTGCCCGTAAACACTTTACCTCCGCCCGTTCTCTGGGTGCCGGCGAAAACTGGATGTATCACATTACCGGCGGATCGGGCATTCAGCTCACCGAGCGGCCGAACGATCAGCAGGATAAGGGGCAGCCGTTTGTCTCTCCCGATGGCCAGTACGTCTATTACAGCCAGGATGTCTATCCCGGCGGGATGTTTCAGTACAACAAAGATCCCAACAGCCAGATCTATGTGATAAACCGTTACGACCGTGAGACCGGCAACATTGAGCGGGTTACTGGCGGGCCGGGCGGTGCGATCTCCCCCACAATCTCTCCCGATGGTGAGAAAATGGCTTTTATAAAGCGTGTTCGAACCAAATCGGTTCTTTACATCCGCGATCTGGAGACCGGTATTGAGCGTCCGGTTTTCGACAACATGAGCAAAGATCAGCAGCAGGCATGGGCGATTTTTGGGCCCTACACCAATTTCAACTGGACGCCTGACGGACAGCATCTGATCTTCTGGGCGCAGGGCGGCATCCACAGACTAAACGTGGAGAACTACGAAGTCGAAGAGATTCCGTTTACGGCCGAGGGGAATCAGCAGATTGCCGATGTGGTCCATTTTGAGTTTGATCCCGCACCCGACACGTTTACCGCCAAAGCGATCCGCCACGCGGTTACCTCACCCGACGGCAGCACGCTCGTCTTTAATGCGGCCGGCTACCTCTGGAAAAAGGATCTGCCGAACGGTACACCCGAGAGGCTGACCGGTGACGCCAATCTGGAATTTGAACCGGCCTTCTCACCCGACGGCAGCAAACTCGCGTGGGTCACCTGGAGTGATGACGACCTCGGCTCCATCAAAACGCTTAGGCTCGACCGCCGGCGGGCAAGTCCGCAAACCATTACTACAGAGAAGGGAATTTACAGAACACCTTCATTCTCCCCGGACGGAGAGACGCTGGTGTTTCGACGTGATGGCGGCAACAACCACCAGGGTCATGCCTACACCCAGAATTCCGGAGTCTTCACGATGCCGGTGTCGGGCGGAGAAAAAACCCGTCTTCGCGGCGGTGGCAGCAGCCCGATCTTTAACGCATCCGGCGACCGTATTTTCTACCTGCAGGGCACCAACTTCCGCAGTGTGGACCTGAACGGACAGGATGAGAAGCACCACTTCAGCTCGCAATACGCACTGGAGTTCACACCGAGCCCCGACAACAAGTGGGTGGCGTTTCATGAACTCTATAAAGTTTACGTTGCCCCGATGCCACAAACCGGGTCGGAGCTGACGCTGAGTGCCAACACCCGCGCCATTCCTGTAACGCATGTGGCCCGGGATGCGGGTTACAATCTGCACTGGTCAGCCGACGGCGAAAAACTGCACTGGACTCTGGGTGAGGAGTACTTCACCGTGGGACTGAAGGAAGCGTTCGATTTCCTCAATGGCGAAACCAGTGAAGAGCTTGAACTCCCGCTCGGCGACAGTGACGGCCTCCGGATCGGCCTGGAGCTCGATACGGACAAACCGTCCGGCGTGGTTGCTTTCACTAATGCCCATATCATCACCATGAACGGCGATGAGGTGATTGAGAACGGCACCATCGTGGTTCGCGACAACCGTATTGAAGCGGTTGGTAGTGATGTGAACATCCCAGGCGGTGCCTATGTGATGGATGTTGAGGGCAAAACCATTATGCCCGGCATGATTGACGCCCACGCCCATATCGGCAACTTCCGCAGCGGACTGAGCCCGAATCAGCAGTGGGAATATTTTGCAAACCTGGGATATGGCGTAACCACGGTATTTGATCCCTCCTCCAACACCGAGATGATCTTTTCACAGGCAGAGATGGTTCGATCCGGGAATATGACCGGCCCCCGCATTTTCTCCACCGGACGCATTCTCTATGGAGCTGAAAATGTGCAGAAGACCGTGATCAACAGCCTGGAGGATGCGCGATCAGCAATCCGCCGCACACAGGCGTTCGGAGCCACGGCTGTAAAAAGCTATAATCAGCCGAGAAGGGATCAGCGTCAGCAGGTGCTTGAAGCCGCCCGTGAGCTGGGCGTAAATGTGGTTCCTGAAGGAGGATCAACGTTCACCCACAACATGAGTATGATTCTGGACGGCCACACCGGCATCGAGCACAATGTGCCGATCTACCCACTCTACAATGACGTGCTTACAGTGTGGGGAGCCTCTGATGTTGGCTATACGCCCACCCTTTCCGTTAACTACGGAAGTATGAGCGGCGAGTACTACTGGTACCAGCACACCAACGTTTGGGAGAAAGAGCGGCTGCTCACGTTCACGCCACGCGGAGTTGTGGACTCACGGTCGCGCCACAGAACCATGGTACCGTACGAGGAGTATGAAATCGGCCACTTTCAGAGTGCTGCCGCGGCCAAAGATCTTCACGATCTGGGTATTACGGTAAACATTGGCGGTCACGGCCAGCTTCAGGGTCTTGCCGCCCACTGGGAGGTCTGGATGTTCACCCAGGGCGGGATGAGTAACCACGATGCTCTCCGCACGGCCACCATCAACCCTGCCAACTACATCGGCATGGGTGATCACATCGGATCACTCGAGCCGGGCAAACTGGCCGACCTGATCGTGATTGACGGCAATCCGCTGGAGGATATTTTCGATACCGAGTTTGTGGAGTACACCATGATCAACGGACGCCTCTACGATGCCGACACGATGAATGAGATCGGGAATTACGACCGCGAGCGCCTGCCCTTCTGGTGGGAGCGCGAAGGGTACAGTGAGCAGTTCGACTGGCACGCCATTACCGATGGCGACGGTCACGGGCATAATCACTGATTCTTGTTATTGCATAAAAAACCTCCAGGGGTTCGGAACTCTTGGAGGTTTTTTTATTCTGTCCCTACCATTCAATTTCGATCAATGTAAGTTTCATCTCTTCTTCTGAAGGTCTGTTTATACCGACCAATTCATTCCCATTGAAAGAAAACGGAATAAAGTGAGGAGGAACTTTGGCGTAAAACGTATGTTCTGAAACTGTGTTATGGATCATTACAACCCCATCAGAACCACCCGCATAAAATGTGGTAATTACAGCCCACTCTTCTTCAACAAATAATGAATGATGTAACGGTAACTTTTCGGCATCACGAATGGCATCCTTTACAATCGGAATTGTATGGATCACCGGTTCCAATCTTTGTTCGAGATAAGATGCTGAAATTTTACTTATCGGCCGTTCATATTCGTTTAAAATTGTATATGACTCTGCTTCATCGTATTGAAGATCTCTCCTTTCCCAAGTTGTTTGATGAGAATTCAACATGAAAAAATCGGTTCCGCTTTGAGCCCAAAGTAACCGCTTGGCAAGCGGATGGGCCATGTGTAACCCTTGCCTGAATGGCATTTTTTCTACCCCCTCAAACTCAAAAAGAAGATCAACGGGTTTAAACTCTTGGTCCGCGCTATAAAAGTGATAGCTGTTCTCTCCTGTAGAGTAATCATCTGTATGGTTAAAGAGTACATAGTGCCCGGTATCTGTCACAAATATTTCCTCAATCATATTCTGATCCGGAACATCCGGAGAGAATGAATTGGCATAAAACAACTCACCTTCTTCAACCCGGAATTTAGATACTCTGCTCTGCATTCTGTCAAGAACATATAAATGATCATCGGAGCCCCTGTGCAATTGATTAATCACTTCAAATTCACCGGGTCCCCGGCCCACTCCTCCGGCACGAGAAGAAGTAGTGCCGTCAATGTGAAGCAACTCAAGTGATTTTCGGGTAGCGTCTGTTATCACTAAATACTCGTTACTCCATCGCAAAGCTGGTCCCGGATTGTAAACTGAGGGAGTTTCAATTACACGGATTCCGGCTGTTCCTGCTTTTGATATCTGCTGTGACAGGAAGTTTACATATGAATCAACATTCGATGAATTTTCTTTTTTGCCAGCACATGACGCTAACAGAATCGATAATATCAGAATTTGAAGATATGTTGAATTTTTACCGTGTAACATAGTGACCAACGAATTATTCAACTTCAGGAAACGCCTGCTCCATACATAGATCATGATGATCCCAGCACATATTAACATGTTCTGCATGTCCCCATGGATTATCAAATATTTCATAAGGATTAGCTCCCAGACAAGCAGAACTAATATCATTACACACTATTACACACTATTACACACTCATAATTGCATGCAAAAGCATCATTTATATGATATATGAATGCTACAGTCAGAACAGTAACCAAAAAAATAGTTATTTTCATTGCCATAGTTTCTTTGTTTAAGTTAATATACAATTCGTGCTTTACGTTAAATGTGAAAGACTACTAATACAATACGCACATGCAATTATTTTACTAAGTACTTATGTGTAGTAAATTATAAGTTTGCTCATCAGCTAATCAGCTCAGATCACCATTTCTTACCTTCCAAAGCCACTTTATCAACCCAACTCTGCCTTTCACCCCTAATTTCTTGCAGATGTTATTTCTGTGCGTCTGAATGGTTCGAGGAGAGTTCCCTAGCTCTTCTGCAATCTCGCCATTAGTAAACCCACGTTCAACCAGTTCAAGCACCCTCACCTCAGCAACCGACAGGATTTTCAGCGCCTCTTCGTAAATCAACGGTTCCTTTTTTTCCATGTGCATATACCTATTTTATTTATGCCCCACTCTCTATTAAAAGAGCTCCCCCCCCCACACAAATGTTACATTAGGAATTGTTAATACTTATTTTAATGAGTGTATCAAAAAGATAGTCATACACTTAGTCTAAATGAAACCATCAGCAACACAACCAATTTGTATTGTCGTAGGCGAGTACATCGGATCACTCGAGCCGGGCAAACTGGCCGACCTGATCGTGATTGACGGCAATCCGCTGGAGGATATTTTCGACACCGAGTTTGTGGAGTACACCATGATCAACGGACGTCTCTAAGATGCCTCAAACATTAATGAGATTGGCAATTACGACCGCGAGCGCCTGCCCTTCTGGTGGGAGCGCAAAGGGTACAGTGAGCAGTTCGACTGGCACGCCATCACCGATGGCGACGGTCACGGACATAATCACTGATTCTTGTTATTGCATAAATAAACCTTCCAGGGATTCGGAACTCTTGGAGGGTTGAAGTAAAAAGTATTCAAACAAAAACGCCTGGCGGTGAGAGCTGTCGGGCGTTTTTATTTTAATCAGCCAGATAAATTACGCACCAAGCCACTCCCAGCGTTTAGACCTCTGAGGTCAGCTTATTAGTTTACGTTAGTCGGTGTTGAGGTGACAAACTACACTGACTTAAAAAAGTTGCGCAGGATCAAATTGCTGCTGACAATGTTTTTTTAACTGAATAATAGACCAGTGTGAATATGGTGTCTGCAAAAAAGCTGACCAGAATAATTATTGTCAGGTAAGACGGCAGGGGATCCAGAGCGATTATAAACAGACTCAAAAAAGCAAGTCCCACACTTTGTTCAATGAAAAATCCATTGGTCAGTTTAATTTCTAAAGATTCGAACCCACCAATACGTTTGACATTACTGGCCAACCTGTAGATTCTAAAACCAATTATTGACGCTGCGATTATGATAGCAAGTAACATAGCTCTCCAATTTTGTTGCTGGGAAAATTTGCATCAACATTTTATGTAATGCAAGCTGATTTTTGAGGAATTACTTCACTACTTCCATATTCGAATCTGTATTCATCCTTCTGGACTATTATTCATCAGTTTCCTTCAGTTTTCTTACATCCACCTTATCCTGATCTCTCCCAACAGCAGTTTTATTTTTTATTAAATCTGCTTTGCCAATTACATGGATCTCTTGTTCACCGTAAGTCGCTCTTGTTCTGTTTTTCCAGGCATTTTCAAATGATACACCCTCAATGTCATTCAACAAATTGAATCTGCATGGCGGCATTCCCAGTTGTATCACCCTGCCATTAACTAAGAAATCATCCTTGTCGATTTCAAGAGTGCTGAATCCAAAATCGTGAATAGCGGATAGTAGTTTTCCCGCGTTTTCATTATCATTTCTGTAGAACAGATCTATGTCTTTCGTGAAGCGCGGCTCTGCATAAATTGCGTATGCGTAACCACCAACAACAGGTACTCTACCTTATTCCGGTTCAATAATTCGAATAACTCTTCGAAATCCTTGCTCGCTTCCATCCTCTTCGGGGTTTAATTTATGCCATGTTTTCCGAATAGCTTCCAAAGCCATCAGCCTCTCCTCCGGCGTTTTACTCCGCCAGTACTCCCTCTCATCTTCAACCTGCTGAGGATCTTTACGGTGTTATTTTTTGACGTATTTTTTCATAACCAATGATAGTGAAAAATAATCATTATTCTTCCCATAAGCATAAACAGAGCCCATATCTGATGGTGTAGCATGAGCCTTTCGTGCTCAAAATGCTAGTGTTCATCAATCTTTATAAGATCAGACAGCGGTGTTACTTAAGTCAGTTTATAGAAATGATTTAAACTTATTAAGTCAATGATTGCATTGAGTCGATAAGGCACACAGAACATGAGATATTTTGATTGGAACGAGGAGAAAAATAAACTGCTCAAGGAAATCAGAAATATTTCAATTGAAGAGATCGTTTTCTCTATTGACAGTGGAGGTCTGCTGGATATTGTGGAACATCACGACCCAAACTTATATCCAAACCAAAGGCTGTTAATCGTCGAAGTGAAAAATTACGCTTTTATTGTTCCCTTTGTGACAACCGACGAGACATACTTTTTGAAAACCATCTACCCCAGCCGTAAGGCAACTCAAAAATATATCAACATGGAGGATCCATAATGGATTATCTGGATAATGAAGAAAAAGAGATCATTGAATCCTATGAAAATGAGGAGTGGGTTTCTTCCGGCGATGAGCTGAAAAAAGACATCGAACGGACTGCTAAACAGAGCACGTTGAAAAATAAGCGAATCAACATTCGGCTCACCGAAAAAGATTACCGCGACATACAGGTGAAGGCTATGGAAGAGGGTGTGCCCTATCAGACACTGATTTCAAGTATCATCCATAAATTCAATAAAGGGGAATTGAAAACAGATTCGGAATAATCAATTTAAAACCTCCAAAGTTTCGAAAACCTGGAGGTTTCGTTTTATACAAACTCAAACGCCGGGCGGCGAGAGCTGTCCGGCGTTTTTTATTAAGAAATCAGTTCGAAATTGAGTTGGCTTTGCATTAATCTAAAATGCTTATCAAAGCTGAACAGTGTGATTTTTTCATCGATTACCTGTTGCAAAATGATCAGGTCAGGGATCCCAACCTTGTTAATCCCAATCTTTAAATTCATCAACTGGTAGTCGCGTACAATTTCCCAGTCAATATGTAACGGGATCATCGAAATTGCCTGAAGTCCTTCAAGAATCTCAGTTTCATTTTTCAGCATGAGAGCAGGAGCCAGTTCCGTCAATATGAGTTCATTGATGCAAGCCAGGTCTTCTTCGATAAGGCGGTCCAGCTTTTCAATGCCTCCGGTCTTGAAATATTCGATCCATACCGAGCTGTCGATTAGTACGCTATACCTGGACATCAGCTTCGGTCTCTAAGACTGTCCAGGTCTATATCCAAATCCACTGTTCCTTTTTTTGAAATCAGACGTTTCCGTTTTACACGGTCAATTTCTGCCTGAAGTGCGTCCTTAATCAACTGGCTTTTGGTTTTGGCACCAGTCACCTTCATGGCTTCATCCATCAACTTCTTGGGTATGTCTAATGTCGTTCTCATAACTAACCATGTATTGATGCATAATTATATATGCATATTACTTCTTGTTGTTTTGAAAGTCAAACGCTGTTACTCATATCCTCTTATAAGATTCATTGCCGTACTTAAAGAGGGCTTTGCAGAACTAGGGATTTTGTTGAAGTGCAAGGCCAGAGGAAGGTTGAAACCGCAGTATATAGGGCTTCCTCAGACCTAATCTAAATTACACAAAAACAGTAGTTAGAAGGGTATTTTTTAAGCATTTAATGCAGGTATTTTGTATCTTTTGAGCAAATAACCCTGCATATGATAAATTATACATCTCAGTACCAAGCTCAATTTGAGGATTTTTCTAATCTCTGCCAACTCGAATTAGATCCCAGTAACCGCTGGATTCAGCTGGGAGCGTTGCTGCCGTGGGACCAGATGGTCCAGGTTTACGCCAAACGCTTTTCGCCCAACATGGGTGCCAAAACGGTGAATCCCCGCTGGGTCATCGGCGCCTTCACCATCAAACACAAGTTGGGACTCTCCGATGAGGAAACACTGCTAAGTATCTCGGAGAACCCCTACATGCAGTTTTTCCTGGGCCTGGAGGCCTATCGGCCCAGGCCACTATTCTCCCCAACTCTGTTTGTGGAGTTGCGAAAGAAACTCGGAGAGGCCACCTTTGATGAGTTTTCCCGAACACTGATTGCTTTTTCAGAAGATCTACAGCCTGACTCTGGTGGAAAAGATGCCCCGAAAGGAAAACTCAAAATCGACGCCACCGTCGCCGATCAGTACATTCGCTATCCGACCGATCTGTCGCTTGTCAATGAGGCGCGGGTGAAGACCGAGCGCATTATTGATGAGCTTTGGGAGCTGGTAGGTGAGCGGTTAGCGGTCAAGCCACGCACCTACCGAAAGAAGGCCCACAAACGGTATCTGAGTCAGTCGAAAAAGAAGAAAGCCTCCAAGGCCAGCTTGCGCAAAACCCTTCGATACTTGCTCAACTGTGTAGAGCGTAATTTGGGGCATATTGACCAGATGCTGGACCTGTTGGATGACAGAGAATTTCCGTTGGCTCACAAATACCAGCGCCAGTTGTGGGTCATTCATACGCTATACGCCCAGCAGCGGGGCATGTATGATGCCGACACCCGCCAATGTGATGACCGCATTGTGAGCATCTCCCAGCCGCATGTTCGCCCAATTGTGCGCGGTAAAACCGGCAAGAGCGTAGAGTTTGGGGCCAAGCTGGGCCTGTCACTGTTTGGCGGCTACCTGACCCACCAAACGATCAGCTGGGACGCCTACAATGAGGCCTCCGACCTGCAGGATCAGGCGGAAACCTACCGCCTTCTGACCGGCCACTATCCGGAGCTAATTCAGTGTGACAAGATTTATCATACCAATGACAACCGAAACTGGTGTAGCGAACGCGGCATCCGCATGACAGCTCTTCCAAAAGGGCCAAAACCTAAACTAAGTGCCTATCAGAAACGCAAGCAGCGCGATGAATACGCTGAGCGGAACCACATTGAGGGGCGCATCGGCAATGCCAAACAGGCACTTTCACTAAATCAAATCAAAGCCAAACTTCAGGATACTTCAGAAACCTGGATTGCAGCCACTCTGTTTGTGCTGAACCTTTCTGCCTTCGCCGCCCGATCCGGTGTGACTTTTTGAGGAAGCCCTATATAGCCATATGTTAGGATTTCAACCGACCGATAACGTAGCCATTGGGCAAAAGACCGGTTCTGAAAAGCTCTCTTGTTTTCTCACTTAATAGTAAGCAAACTTTCAGTACACCCGCCTCTTGTAAATCAACAAAGCTAATACACAAAATATGACCAATGAGTAGAATAAATCAGAAATGTTATAGATTGTATCCAGTGAGAATGAAGCCATATATGCACTATTATAGAGATCCAAATGATATGGAAATAAATATTCTGAATAATCAATCAAATAATTGACGATCTGTGGCAAATCAAAATTGGAAATGCTCACAATCCAGCTGCTAAATGGTATGACTAGTAAATAAAGCAATATTGCAAACAAACTCATTACGCTATTCTTAAACATAATTGAAAAGCTAGTCAAGACAACTGCGATACTTAGATATTGAGGGAATAAATATATAATAGACAGGTAAGAAGCTATGAAGAATAGTGTCCCGGTATTCAGTAAGAAATATAAGTTCAAAAAGCTTAGATAAACAACTTGCATTAAGGTCAAAAGTATAAGCAGTGATATCACATACTTTACGATGACCATTGGCCTTCTGGAATTATTGATGAGTATATATGAATGGAAAGTACTGTTAAAAAAAGAGTGCGTCATACTGCTAAAAAGAGGGGCAAGGAAAAAGAGAAAAAAGAAAAAGTGCAGGCTAAGTGCCAGCAAGTAATTATCAAGGGTGGTCCACCCATCTGTAAACGGGACACCAAAAAACTCTACGTTATCAGAAAATCTGATTTCAACGGCAACCGTTTGATAATAAATTAAAAATATCGAGAAGAGTAAGAATACATAAGTAAATTTACTTCCACGAATCTGGATATATGAATAGTATAAAATAGATTTAACCATTTGATGTGGAGAAATGGTTTAAATCAACACATTCAATTTTTGAATCCGCAATATGTAAATAAGAATCACATATTCCTTCCAGTTCATACAATTCATGGGAAGAAATAAGAGTATATTTATCAGATTTATTGTTCAGCAATTTGGATTTAAGAATTTCTCTTTGATTTATATCCAAACCTTCAAAAGGCTCATCTAATATGAGAAATTCCGGAATGGCGATATAGCTGATTGCCGTTAGGGCTCTTTTTTTTGTCCCTTTGGATAATTGGTCAAAGCGTTGACTTTCATACTCTGATAATTCGAAATCTTTTACTATCTGGTTAATTTCTGATCCGGCACCATTTGTGCTCTCATCTCGTTTATTAAGTTCAATAAATCTAATAAGATCTTTTAGAGATCCATTGAAAGACATGTTTGGCACTTCCGGAGCATAACCAACTTTTAAATATTCCGAAATAACATGACTATCCATTGTGCCGCTATCAATGCATAGTGATCCTTTACCAAAAAGACTCAAACCTAAAATTACCCTGATCAATGTAGTTTTTCCAGATCCGTTTAGTCCAACAAGTCCAGTTATTTCCCCCTTTTGCAGAGTAAAATTGCAATTCTCCAGAATACTTTTCTTTCCGAAAAATTTTCCTGGATACCAGGCAAACAGGCTGTCATACTTAATCATCTGATTTCAAATTTAGTGATTGAGCTGCTGAGAGAATCTCTGACCAGGCTATATAAACTTCCATTCTTCAACCGAATTTGCTCAACTGAAACGGGCAATTTGATTGTATAGTTGTATTCGCCCTCGACTGAATAGCTGTGAATAGTATTGCTCCCCGTTAAATTATCGCCTCCACCCTCAATAAAGAGCAGGTTTCCTTCCATGCTATCGTATGCAGTATCTCTGATGATCAGTGACTCTGGAATAGTACGTCCAAAATATTCTTTACCTGCAGCTTCATCAGGAAGCCCAAGTAATTTAAAATCTGTAATTAAATTACCTGACGAGTCATATATTTGAACGGAGTTTATTGCTAAATAGCTTACGATAAAACTTTCTTCATTAAGGGTCGTAATTGTAAATAGATTGCGATAAAAGCTATTTTTATGGCCTATAAGGCCTATTTCTCCCTTAAATAAATTTTGGCTTGAATCAAACAGTTTGATTGAACTATTCATCGATATGCCGGTACTAACAGTCGATGTAATAATCAATTCATCACTAAATGCTTCAGCATCAAGTAATACTCCCTGATAAGGAATTTCCTCTATTAGATTCAGGCTTAAATCATACACCTTAATTTTTGAGCTGTTCACATTGAAGCCTATCAAATTATTATCATGAAGGCTTATTCTGATAATCTTGCCATCTTCAAATTCGCCCGGCCCGAAACCAAACCCACCCGCAAACGCATCCATCTTTCCGTTTGACAAGTACTTGTAAACATACTGACCCTGATTTTTTGTTAGAAATACGTTTTCTTGTTCATCAATTTCGAAGTAGTCGATTAGTTGACTTTCTAAATGAACCAACGTGTCATATTCATCAATTGCAATAATTTTGGGGCTAAACTCATCAACCTGATTTCTTTCACCATTCCAATCGCAGCTACATAGCCATAGTGAAAGTATTACAAATAACAATCTTTTACGCATATAATTGAGATCATATAATTGAGATGAAGTATAAGAGAAGTAAATAAATTACTTCTCTTTTTAGGTACCATTAATTATTAAGCTGGTCAAGTCCCAAATTCTGTGTAAAAACAAAATTGGTTAGGCTGCCAGTTTAAAGGAGATTCGGTCATCATTTAAGGTTACTTGTTGTTCGTTACACATGGTTTGTCTGAGGGTCTTTAA
>PWWL01000280.1 GCA_003561515.1 Balneolaceae bacterium | reverse complement strand
AGTCCCGGTAATGTTTTTAAATACTTCTGCCATTTTATTTACCTCCCATTAATTATTTAATTTTTCTAATATATATTACTAACAAATACTACCTTTCTTGTCAAGTTTAATATACATAGTTTAACTCTATCTGTCAAGTACCGCCCTAGGTCACTTTCCTAAGGACCGAAATAAGTTTTTTAAAGAAATTTTTTATTTCAAGCCGGCGAAATAATTTGACAATTTGACACCCGGTAAGTTGAAAGGTCAGTTTTAGGATTTGGAGGTGGCACCCCCGGAAGGAATCGAACCTTCGCACCCGGCTTAGGAGGCCAGTGCTCTATCCGCTGAGCTACGGGGGTACTTTGATGGTGATTCTATAAAATTAAACGGAAAATTTCAATTTATTAAACTTTAATGTTAATTAAAATTTAAAAGTGCACAGTTTTTTAGCGATTTAAAGTTTAAAAGTGCACACCCTGAAAAACGTAAAAAACTTTGTATCATTGAACCGTCGAAGTATTGTAAAATCCAGAAGGAGGTTCAAATGGTACAACTACACAAAAAATTTACTGATGATCAGGTCAAACAGCTCTTTAAGCGCTACTTAAACAAAGAACTTAAAAGAACGTATATCCAAGATATCTTGGAGATTAAAAAAAGGCGCTTCTTTGAACTCCTGAAAAAATACAGAGAAAACCCCGATGAATTCTCCATACAGTATAGCCGCTCCAAACCTACCCGAAAAATTCCTTCACGTATTGAAAAAACTATTCTTAAAGAACTATCCGAAGAACAGAAACTGATTCTCGATAAAGACATTAATATCAACAGATATAATTACTCTCACGTCAAAGATATTCTAAAAGAAGAATACAACTACTCTGTTTCCCTGCCCACTATCATTTCAAGGGCAAAATCTCACGGTTACTACATAAAGAAAAAGACCAGAAAAAACGACCATGACCGGCTGGTTCTTACAAAAAACGCCGGCGAGCTTGTTCAGCAAGATGCCTCTTACCACAAATTCAGCCCCTATTCAGATAAAAAATGGACACTCGTGACTGCCCTTGATGATTACAGCCGTTTCATTTTCTTTGCTGTTCTTGTTGAAAAAGAATCCTCATGGCAGCATATTTTGGCAACTGAACACATTGTTCTTAATTACGGAATTCCTCTTGCTTATTATACTGATTCACATTCTATATTCAGATTCGTTCAGAAGAGAGATTCTATCTGGAGAAATCATTACAAACTTACCGATGACGTAGACCCGCAATGGCTCCAGGTTGTCAAGGATCTTAACATTGAGCCCATTTACGCCCTCTCGCCTCAGGCCAAGGGCAAGGTTGAAAGACCTTACCGATGGATTCAGGACCGCCTTGTAAGAATTTGTGCAAGAAAGAACATAACCGACATCAAACAGGCTCAAAAAGAACTCAATAAACTTATCCGATCCTACAATTACAAGTGGGTTCACTCCACCACCGAAGAAATTCCAAATTTACGATTACAAAGAGCTTTCAATGAAAACGAAAATCTCTTCAGGGAATTCTCAGTAGAACCGCCTTTTAAATCTACCAGAGACATATTCTGTTTCCGTGTGGATAGAATGATTGATTCCTACCGCAGGGTATCCCTGGACAATATTAAATTTGAACCGCGAAATGCTATTCCTCATAAAAGAGTCAAACTGCGTATCTCACCCATTAACAAAACCGCAGCTGAAATCCGGTTCTGGTGCGAGAAGGAACTCATAGACGTTCAAAAAACAAAAATCAGCAATCTAAAAAGTGTGCACTTTTAAAACTTAAACTGTGCACTTTTAAAATTTAGCTAACATTTATTAAACTTTAATCAATTTTTATAAGGTTATACTTTTTCTCACCCAAGCCTATTGATACGGCAGTTTTGAACATTGGCTCAGGATTTGTCCGGGGATACCCCGCGGCAAACTTATCATCGCCGGGTGCGGCGCCGGAAGCCTTGCTCTCGGGGTTGGGCCTGGCCTGATTTACAAGTTCGTAAGATGCGCTGTCTATGGATACAGGGTCCCGGGAAGCCAGTATACCTATATCGTGAACAAGAGGAGAGTCGGAAAAAGTGTAGCAGTCGCATTCGGGGGTAATATCCAGAAGGAAATTAAAGAACCATATTTTTCCCTTCTTGGGCTTAACTATACCAAGGGCGTACTCTGCAATTTTCTCCTGGGCTTCGGAGAAGTCCATATCCCATTTAATCTTGGCTGCCTTCCGGGGACATACCATTATGCAGTGTCCGCAGCCGCTACATCTGCTCCCGACTATTACCGCCGATTTCTCTCTTATCTCTATAGCTCCCGGAGCGCACCAGTTCAAGCACCTCCCGCACCTGGTGCATAATTTATGTTTTATGTAGGGGTTTACGTTCGAATGAAGCGAAAGTTTTCCCTGTTTAGTAGCCAGCCCCATAGCGATATTCTTGACCGCTCCTCCGAAACCGAACATCTCGTGTCCTTTAAAATGGGACAGGACCACCATGGCCTTTGCCCTGTGGGCTTCACCGGCTACCTGTACCTTTTTATAGTGAGGGGTACCTACCTCAACCTCTTCGAAGTTCCCGCCGTCTATCCCGTCGGCAATGAAAACCGGGGCGCCGGTTGAATAAACTGTAAACCCGTTCATCTGGGCAACCTCTGCATGCGATACTCCTTCCGAACGGGGCCCTGAGTATATTGTACTGGCATCGGTAAGAAAAGGAAGAGCCTTTGCTTTTTTAATCTCCTCAATAAAAGGCCTGACAAAAGCGGGCCTCAGGTGAGTGGTAAGCTCCGGCTCCCCGAAATGGAGTTTAACAGCTACCGTATCTCTCTCCCGGAGCTCGGAAACAAAATTTATCTTGTGAATAAGTTTCCTGAGATTATCTATTAGAGAGCCTTCCGGGCCGCTTCTCCTTGAGATGAAATATACGTCACTCATTTTTACTATATTCCGCTGTTATTTTCATTCGTGCCTCGGTCATGCTTATTCTGTTTTTTCCTGCAATTTTTTTTAAATCTTCAAACTCAGCTTTTCAACTCATGAGAAGATATATGTGATACGGTGTTAAGAGTATTCATTTTCCAAGTCAATACAAAAACAGTATCACTGCTTCTGTTGTATCAACAATACCAAGTCAAACTCATACTATCTGATCTCAAAGTGTTTCAGGATACAGAGCTCTCTTTTGTGCTGCTTTAAAATATTTTTCTGTTATATTGTAGTAAAAATTCTCTGGTGAGTCAGAATCGTCTTCAATGATAGCTTTTAATTTTTCTCTATTTTTTACACTGAGTTCAGATATTTTTTCACGAGCATTATTGATTGCAGTTTCAAATTCTTTCGTGTTCAGTGTATTTCAAAGAGTATTT
>PWWL01000239.1 GCA_003561515.1 Balneolaceae bacterium | reverse complement strand
TATCTCAATGTGATTCCCTATATCACCTATGCGTGGGTTGCGGTGATCATTGTGCCGCTGGTGGCTATCCGCTGGATACCTGATCTGGGTCCCATGAAAAAAGCCGAGATACGCGCGGCCGAAACAGGCAAGCTCGCACCGCCAAAGTCGGGGCAGATCGGTATGAAGTTTGAGGAAGCCGAAGGGCTTAAACCGATGATGTGGGACTTTCTGCTGCCCATCCTGGTGCTGATAGGCGCCACCATCTGGTTTGAGGTGGATGCGCTGAAGGGGATCATCTACAGCCTTACATTCACCATCATCTGGTTCGGGTTTCTCCGCAGAACGGTTGGCGTTTTCAGGCTGGTAAACCAGGCCTTTCGCGGTTTTCGGGAGATGGTGTACACCCTGGCCATTATCGTGATGTCGTTTGTGCTGAAGGATGTGAACGACCAGCTTGGGTTAACGGAGTATGTGATTGAGGTGGTATCGCCCGTGCTGAGCCAGCACTGGCTGCCGGCGGTCGCGTTCCTCTCGCTGTCACTCATCACCTTTGCCACGGGCTCGTTCTGGGGCGTCTATGCCATTACGCTGCCCATCATTGTACCCCTGGCTGAAGCGATGGATGTGAACATATGGCTGGCCACCGGCGCGGTGGTATCGGCCGGAGCGTTCGGTTCGCACACCTGCTTCTTCGGCGACTCCACCGTGCTCTCCTCCTCGGCCACCGGCTGCAACAATATGGCCCACGCGCTCACGCAGCTGCCCTATGCGCTGATTGCGGCGGGCATCAGTTTCGGGGTGTATGTGGCGCTGGGGTATGCGATGCATTAGGGGCTCACCCCCTTGCTCGGACTGACCCCCTGTCCCCCTCTCTTTGGGCTTGCCAGTTTCGCAAATGCTCAACGGCAATCCCACAAAGAGGGGGGGACAGGGGGTGAGTCCGAGAGGGAGTCGAACCTTAAAACCTCCCCAATACCCCCTCCGCCTGGCTCACATAATGCCCGCCAAACAGGTTTACGTGCACCAGCAGCGGGTAGAGGTTGTAGATGGGAACGCGTTCCTCGAAGCCGGGTTCCGGGGGCGTTACGGACCAATACCCTTCATAGAAATCAGCCGAAAAGCCGCCAAACATTTTGCTGAAAGCAAGGTCCATCTCCGGGTGGCCGTAATAGACGGCGGGATCGATCAGCACGGCGCTGCCAGTGGTGTCGAAAAGGTAGTTGCCGCCCCAGAGATCGCCGTGGATGAGGGAAGGATCGGCAAACGGCAGAAGGTCATCGAGCCGCTTTGCGAGGCTGTTCCATTGTGAGATGGCGTTTCTGCTCATTCTTCCGGAATCGATGGCCATTTGGAGTTGTGGCAGGATCCGCTCTTCGTGGAAAAAATCGGACCATTTGTAATGCTGACGGTTGCTCTGGGGCAGGCTGCCGATGTAATTGTTGTGATCGAGTCCGAACAGGTTGGCGCCGTTCTTGTGCAGATCGGCCAGCTTCTCCCCGAAGTCGAAGGAGTCACCGCTGCGGCCGGTTTCGATGTACTCCATCAGAAGAAATGCAGGACGATTGTCAGAGGGCCTTTCCGCTGCTATCACCTCCGGAATTCGCAGCCCCGACCCTGCCGACTTCAACACCCTGAGTCCCTCTGCCTCCATCTCAAAAAAATCATCCGGCGCCGAACGGTTCAGCTTCAGGAACAGCGGGCCGTTGTTTGTTTCAACCCGGTATACCTGATTAATGCTCCCGCCCGATACAGACAGCCCCCCGGCAATGGTGAGGTTATGGTCGTTTTGTAATGTTTCAATAATCGAATCGGGTATGTTCATTGCATGTGAGTTGATTTAACCGCGGGGTCGCAGAGGGCACTGAGATGTTTGATGAAGGTTCTTTGGTGCTATGTAATCCTGTAATTATAGAACTAATCAAATAAAGAAAAAATTTGTAACCTTTCGGTCCGATCCTGCATCAAAGTGATAAGCTGAAACCTTTAACCAAAGAAACTTCACAATGAGTCAGATTACATTTACCATCATCTTTCTGGCATTTCTGACGGCAGGATTTTTCGCCTGGTATTTTTCACACAAAACACGCGAAAAGGAGCGCCTGATGCTAATCGAAAAAGGGATTGATCTGCCGCAGGAGGATACAGGACGAAGATTTTCGTTTCGATTTCCATGGCTGAAGATTGGCCTCGTGGTAACAGGCTTGTCTCTCGGCCTGTTCATCGGGAATATGCTGCAAGAGCTTGAAATGTTCAGGCACGGTATCGAGCCGGTCATGATGTTTCTGTTCGGGGGCATCGGAATGATCATTGCACACTTTGCCGACAGAAACCCAAAATAGGTGTTGATGCCGGATCGCTATGTACAACTGGTTCTGGATGGCGACAGGGAGGCGTTCCGGCATATCATCCGGCAATGCGGGGACGGAGCATATCACCTGGCACTTTCCATCCTGAAAGAAGAGCATGCGGCGAAGGATGCGGTTCAGAATGCTTTTTTGAATGCCTATAAAAGCCTGAAGGCCTTCCGGGGGAAATCAACATTCAAAACATGGTTTCACAGTATCGTTGTGAATGAGGCATATCAAATGCTGAGAAAACGAAAACCAAGCCGGTTCGAAGGAGATGATGACATCGAAACATTGGCTGCTGATGATAGCCCCGTTCAGCAAAAAATAAACAGCGACCATTTGAGCCATTACATCAATGAATCGATGAACCGGATGAAACCCGATGAAAGCTTGGCTTTAAACCTTTTTTACCTGGAGGAGCACTCCCTGGATGAGATATCAGGCATTACCGGATGGAGTCAATCGAAGGTAAAAGTGACACTTTACAGAGCACGGAAAAGCATGAAAGAGCTCCTTAAAAACACATTTAATCTTAAGCCCGAAGAACTACACCCATGAGTGAACAGAATGAGGACAGATGGTTTAAAAAAGTTCTATCCGAAACCCGGACAGAGATGCCATTTCCCGGTTTCGAGGATGAAGTGATGATGAAGATTCAGGAACTTGAAGCCGGTGAAGAGCTGGTGCGCGAAGGTTATCGCCGCGGTGTTGCTTATTCGTGGGTCTTCTTTGCGATTGGCATCATTTTGGGAATCCTGATTACGTCGTGGATTCCCCACTTCGACATCGGATTTCTCGGGATTGATTCAGGAATGTTCCCGCTGCTATTCCAGGCCGGATTTGTGTTGTTCGTTTTGCTGCACTTTGAGAAGCTGATGAACATGACCAGAAAAGGATGGCTTGTATTGCGGAGGAATTAAGCGCTGGGTGCGCGAAGTTTTATAGCCACAAAAGCACTATGAACATTTATTAATTCAGCTGAAAATCACGAGAAATTGCACACCTGGTAAAATTGCCATTGTTTTTCTTTGAGCTTTGAGCTTTGAGCTTTGAGCTTTG
>PWWL01000255.1 GCA_003561515.1 Balneolaceae bacterium | reverse complement strand
AGGGTTCAGGGATCAGGGTTCAGGGTTCAGGGTTCAGGGTTCAGGGTTCAGGGAAAAAGCTGCTTCAGTAGTCGACTTATGTCAATTTTTCACTTTTCACTTTTCACTTTTGCCTTTTGCCTTTTGCCTCTTCACTTTCTACTGTCAAATTTTTGGATTTAGAACATTAGGATTTAGGACATTAGAACTTGCTCCCTGTTCCCTGCCCCCTGCACCCTGCGGCTTGCGGCTTGTTACCGGCAAGAAAAAATTAGAATTCATATCTGCCTATAGCAGAAAACCTCTGCTTTTCTATATTAATCGCTTGCGGTTTAAAACCGTAAGAACTGAGTTCCTTAGAATAATCCCGGCACCAGCCAGTCTGTAATATTCCAACATAATGCGCTTCATAGCTTTAACTGCATCACTTCTTTCCTTCTGTGTTTTGATTTTCTTCGGGTGTTCCGACAATACTTCATCGGTACAGGTCATGGATATCAACCCCACACCATTTTTATCGGGTGTAGGCGAGCCTCACAGTCCTTACCAAATAACTACCATCGAACAACTTCAGGCCTTAAAAAACTATCCTGAAAGAGAGTTCATACTCATGGCTGATATCGATGCTACCGATACCAAAACGTGGAATGATGGTGCCGGATTTCTCCCCATCGGATCTGAGGATTCTCCCTTCTCAGGCAGATTCGACGGCAACGGCCATAGCATAGATAATCTCTTCCTTAATCATGACCTGAGAGATACCGGTTTATTCGGGTATCTGCGCGATGCGGCGATTGAAAATGTGAAGCTTTCCGGGATGACCGTAACGGGGAATAATTTTACCGGTGGCCTTGCAAGCCGCGTAATCAACTCTTCCATCCAGAATGTTCGTGTGGAAGCTGATGTGACGAGCGAAAATTATTCAGGAGTACTCATTGCTGCGGTCGAGCGCTCGGTTTTAAAAAATATCCGGGTCTCGGGCAGTGCTGCCGGAATCATCTCCGGAGGCATCGCCGGGCGTGCCAGGTTTATTGATTCTGACGACGTTCATGCAGAGGTCACAATTGAGGGCAAGGAGTTCGCCGGCGGCCTCTTTGGAATTCTTTGGGCTACAACACCTGATAATCAGGCTATTTCAAATTGCAGCTCCGATTCGCAGGTTACAAGTGCAGAAGGTGATGCAGGCGGAATCATTGGTATCGATCTTAGGTCAGATTTCAACTCTGATCCCTCGATCGTAAACTGTACTTCTTCAGGAACAGTGACCGCCGAGTTTGCCGGAGGTCTTGTTGGCCGGGGCGCAATCGACATCCAACACTCCTCATCATCTGCAATAGTTCGTGGTGGCACACTTGCCGGGGGGTTGCTGGGCGGCACGAATGCCGTTGATCTAAAACCGGTACAGATCTACCGAAGCAATTTCACGGGGAATGTCTCTATTGCCGAGTCTTTCTGCGGCACAAGCGATGGACTTGTTGGCGGCCTGGTTGGAAGAGCAAGAAACGTACATATATCCAGGTCGTATTCGGAAGGTACCATTGAAGGGAGAAATGGTGTAGGTGGGTTGATCGGTGAAATGTTCAATGGATCTATTGCGGAATCGTACGCTACCGGAAGCGTTTCTGCTTGTTCTTACTCTGGAGGGTTGGTGGGTTTTATTTGGAATGATGCTGCAATTCGGGATAGCTACAGCCTGGGTAACGTTTCTTCAGAAAATGGAGTGGGAGGAGGAATCGTTGGCCTATCATTTACAAATGCCGATATCTCACAGGTTTATTCCACAGGCATGATTTCCGAAGCAACATTATCTGGGGCATTGGCAGGGGTTTTGAGTGCTCCCCTTTTAAATAGCTATTGGAGCAGTGAACTGGCTGGTACCGATATAGTTGCCGGTGATCTGGTTACAAGAAACAACACAACCGGCGAGCTGATCAACATATCTAAACTGCTGCCCGAAGAGATGCAGGGTGCAGCTGCCCGCGATAATATGCCTTTTTTCGACTGGAATAATACATGGGATACCTCCGATACGTTTCCGGTTTTAAAATGGCAAAACGAGCAGTAAGATTTTGAGCTCAAATGGTGTAATGTTCTAAATCCTAAAAGTTGCGGGTTGCCAGTCGCCGGTTTGTGAGTGAAAAGGCAAAAGGCAAAGGGCAAAAGTAAAAAGTTAATAAGCGGCAGATGGCAGTAGGCAACTCCTGAAGCAATATTTTCCCTGTTCCCTGTTCCCTGCTCCCTGTTCCCTGTTCCCTGCACCTCGTTCCCTGCGGCTGGACGCTTGCCACCTGAAGCTTGCAGCCCCCCATCTTTTTCAAATTTGATTTGAGCTTTTCTTTTGTTTTTGATTGTTTACAGAACATAAACCTCAAAATACGCAATCATGCTTATCGGTATTTGCTCCGACACCCACGACCATGTAGAACATATAACAAAAGCTGCAGCTCTTTTTAAAAAGCGCTCCGTTGGCATGGTTATACATGCAGGCGATTATTGCAGTCCATTTACCATTCCTCTTTTCCAAGACCTGCCGCTTCACGGAATCTTCGGCAATAATGATGGTGACAAGTACCTGCTGATGAAAAAGTTCGATGATATTGGCGCAACACTGCACGGTAGTTTCTTCACCTTTAATCAGGACAAGCTCAACTTTGCCGTTTATCATGGAACGCATCCGGAAATTACAGAAAGCCTTGAGCTTTGCGGAAAATACGATGTGGTTATTTCAGGACATACGCATCAGGCACGGGTAGATACCATTGGCGACACCCTTTCTATTAATCCGGGCAGCGTGAACGGCTTCGACCAGGATGCGCTCATCGCGTTTTTTGACACGGAGAACAGGCAGGTGAAGTTTGTTGAACTTCAGAATGAAGTTCTTTGAAAGTCTCAGCCTGACTTAGATCCGATCGCACATTTAGGATATGAATAGCATCTGATGCCTGTGCCCCTGAGCGCGTACGCATCAATCTCGTAATAGCCTCGAAATTGCTTCTGTGTATGATTGGGTGGTGCCTTCGCCACCTATGTCTCTGGTGCATTCTTCCTTATGCTCCTGAAGAACTGTATACAGTGCCGACCTGATTCGTTCAGCCATCCTATGCTCATCCAGGTACTCGAGCATCATAAGAGCCGAAAAGAGCAGTGCTGTAGGATTAGCCAGGCCCTTACCTGCAATATCGGGAGCCGAGCCGTGAACCGCTTCAAATATAGCTGCATCATCACCGATATTTGCAGCTCCGGTTACGCCCAGGCCGCCAACCAGGCCGGAGGCAAGATCAGACAGGATATCGCCGAATAAATTGGTAGTCACAATCACATCAAACTGTTGCGGCTTTATCACCATCTGCATCGCCATATTATCAACAATCAGATCCTCAAATTCGATGTCCGGATAATTCTTTGATATTTCTT
>PWWL01000017.1 GCA_003561515.1 Balneolaceae bacterium | reverse complement strand
TTTGACAGGATCAGACACGGACAAGGATACCTTGTTCTTCTCCAGCATCTTCTGCACTCGCTTCAGCTGAATGTCGACAATTTGACGAATATGCCGCTGATCGAGTGGGTGGAAGATCACCACATCGTCAATCCGGTTCAGGAATTCGGGTCGGATCGTTTTGCGCAGCTGCTCCAGGAGCCTGTCCTGAAGGGAACTGTAGGTTGCATTGTCCATCTCACCGCCGCTCTTCTCGATCTGTTCGGAGATCAGGTGTGAACCGATGTTGCTGGTCATGATGATAATGGTATTGGTGAAATCAACCGTCACGCCCTTGTTGTCGGTCAGGCGCCCGTCATCCAGCACCTGAAGCAGAATGTTGAACGCATCGGGGTGCGCTTTTTCAATTTCATCGAGCAACACCACGGAGTAGGGTTTTCTGCGCACGGCCTCGGTAAGCTGACCTCCTTCATCATAACCCACATAGCCTGGAGGCGCACCGATCAGCCGGCTCACGCTGTGCTTTTCCATGTATTCGCTCATGTCGATGCGGATCATGGCATCTTCGTCATTGAAGAGAAAATCGGCCAGCGACCGTGCCAGTTCGGTTTTACCCACACCGGTTGATCCAAGGAACATGAACGAACCAATCGGACGGTTCTCATCCTGTAGTCCGGCTCTTGCACGCCGTACAGCGTCGGAGACGGCTTCTATCGCCTGGTCCTGCCCAATCACCCGCTTGTGAAGCTCCTCTTCGAGCCTGAGGAGTTTCTGGCGCTCGCTTGAGAGCATTTTCGTTACCGGAATGCCGGTCCACTTCGACACAATGTCGGCAATTTCCTCAGCCTCAACCTGCTCTTTGAGTAGTGAACGGCCTTCCTGCACTTCGTTCAGTTTCTTTTTAGTTTCTTCCAGATCTTTCTCAAGCTGAGTGATGGTACCGTACCGCAACTCGGCCACTTTTTCGTACTGGCCTTCACGCTCGGCCTTATCGGCCTGGTTCCGGGCAGTTTCGATCGCTTGCTTCAGCTCGCGTGTTTTCTGGATCAGCCCCTTCTCGAGGTCCCACTGCGCCCTCATCGACTTGCGCTTCTCTTCCAGGTCGGCCAGCTCTTTTTCATTGCTTTTCAGTTTAGCATCATCCTTTTCGCGCTTAAGGGCTTCGCGCTCGATTTCGAGCTGACGTATCTGCCGCTCGATGCTGTCTAGCTCTTCGGGCATGGAGTCGATCTGCAGGCGAAGGCGTGATGCAGCCTCATCAATCAGGTCGATCGCCTTATCCGGCAAAAACCGGTCGGATATGTAGCGGTGCGAAAGCTCGGCAGCTGCCACGATGGCCGCATCGGTGATGCGAACCCCGTGGTGCACTTCGTACCGCTCCTGGAGCCCGCGCAGAATGGAAACCGTGTCCTCAATGGTCGGTTCTCCCACATATACGGTCTGAAGCCGGCGTTCGAGCGCCTTGTCTTTTTCAATATACTTTCTGTATTCGGTGAGCGTAGTGGCGCCGATTGCGTGCAGTTCACCCCTGGCAAGCGACGGCTTCAGAATGTTGGCAGCATCCATTGACCCTTCGGTTGCACCGGCTCCCACAAGTGTGTGGATCTCATCAATAAACAAGATCAGCTCACCATCTGAGTCCATCACCTCTTTCACCACGGCCTTGAGCCGCTCTTCAAACTCGCCTCTGAACTTGGTACCCGCAACAAGGGCACCCATATCGAGTGCCACAACCTGTTTGGTTTTGAGGCCTTCTGGCACATCCCCGCGCACAATGCGCAGTGCAAGCCCCTCGGCAATGGCGGTTTTACCCACACCGGGCTCTCCAATCAAAACCGGGTTGTTTTTGGTGCGCCGGGAGAGGATCTGCATTACGCGGCGAATTTCCTGGTCGCGACCGATTACCGGATCCAGCTTGTTTTTCTCGGCCAGTTCGTTCAGGTTTCGCGCGTATTTTTTAAGTGCCTGATACCGGCTTTCCGCGTTGGGATCGTCCACTTTTTGTGAACCGCGTACTTCTTTCAGAACATTTAGCACCTGGTCGCGCTTCACCCCTGTATTTTTCAGGATGGTTGCCGACTCAGAAGTCCCCGCGAGAACGCCGAGCAGAATGTGTTCCGAGCTGATATACTCGTCGCCGAGTTCGGATGCATCTTTCTGCGCCTTGTCGAACGCGGCTTTCGAGCTGTTTGAGAGGTACTGCCCCGATACGGAAGCACCCTTAACAATAGGAAATGAACGAATGGATTTTTCGAGCTGCTCTAGCACAAACGGTACACTGGCTCCCACCTTCTTTAACACCTGCACAGTTACGTTGTCTGTATCGCTAAGCAGCGCCTTCAATATATGGGCAGGCTCAACTGCCTGGTGGTTTTCGTTTTGGGCTAGTTCGATTGCCGCCTGTACGGCTTCCTGTGCCTTTATCGTGAATTTGTTGAAGTTCATTATGGCTCCGTGTTTATTTTTTATATAAACAAGTGCCAAAACCGTACCTCCCGAAATCAATATGCCGTAATTGCAGACTCGATTCCAGTTACGGTAACATTCGCAGATTGCAGGTAACACTGCTGACAGTTTTCTGCCAGAATAGAAAAGAAACTGAATAAAGTGACATAAAAAAACCGAACTGCCTGACCTCAGAATTAAAGTCGGCAGCCCGGTCAATTCATTTACTTCGTATTAATGCCCTTGGGATACTTTGTGGCATCCATACGAATTTTACCTGCCAGATCACCTGTATCCGGCCAGATTTAAATCGAATCTAAATCCTCAGTTTGACACTGTGATTCCGCTTTCCTGTACCTGATCCTGCAGGAAATAGAAAACCCTGTTTTGATCGCGATTATCAAGCAATCCAATCATGGATGCGGGAGTTTCGAACTGATCCTGGTTTCTGTAATAATTCAGTGTAAGATACGCCCGAAATCTCAGTGAATGAGTTGGAGCTTCCTGAGCGAGTCTGGTAAGTTCTGACTGTAGTTCAACGGAATCGAATTCCGGAAATACAACTTTGTAATTTATTGCATTGAATAATGCAGATTCCAGAACCCCTGTTACTTCGGAAGAAAGCCCATAGAGCAGACTTGTTTCAAGTGTATTGAAATAGGTCTCCTGATCCTGAACGTTAACGATGGAGCTGTCGATTGCTGCCCCTGCGGTTTGCTGGGCCATTGCTGCGGTTGAAGTTCCTGCCGCTGCAATTGCGAATGAGATGATTACGTGCTTAATTGATTTCATGACTCTTATGTATTGGTTGTTGTGTTGGAGGACCATTAAACGATCCGCAATAAAGATATGGGCGAATCTTTGCATACATCAACACTTTCGATCATCATTTTGTCAAACACCCAATACAGGCATGTGACACATTTACATGAAAGCACTTCCAATTTAATATCCCTTAACATTCACATAATCTGCCGTAATCTAT
>PWWL01000330.1 GCA_003561515.1 Balneolaceae bacterium | reverse complement strand
TTTGAGCTTAACATACTATCGAATCATTCAAATTCACGAAATTTAAATGCTTAAAAACATCACTCACGTCCGCGGCTTCACATGTTGGGGAGCCCACATGGGAATCAAATCAAAACGGCGCGACCTGGCCCTGATCTACTCGGAGGTGCCAGCCTCTGCAGCGGCTGTGTTTACCCGCAACGTGGTATGCGCCGAACCGATTAAGCTGAGCCGAAAGCATATTAAAGACGGTACAGCGCAGGCCTTTGTGATAAACTCGGGCAATGCCAACGCCTGTACCGGCAAGCAGGGGTGGGAAGGTGCTAAAGCCATGGCCGACACCACCGCCAAAGAGCTGAAAATTCCAAAAGAATCGGTGATCGTCTCCTCTACCGGCATTATAGGCGAGCCATTCCCAACTGAGAAAGTTCTGGCGGGAATCCGCGAAAGCGTGAAGAAACTCTCGAACCGGGAGATAGCCGGATCGCTGGCAGCCAACGCTATCCTCACCACAGACACATTTGCAAAGGAAGGGTTTACCTCGTTTACGATCGACGGCATCGAGATCAATATGGGCGGCATTGCCAAGGGTTCCGGGATGATTCATCCCAACATGGGAACCATGCTCGGATTTATCGTGTGTGATCTGGCCATCAGCTCAAAACTACTGAATGAAGCCCTGAGAGACGCAGTGGATAAATCCTTTAACATGATCACGGTTGACGGCGACCCCTCCACCAACGATATGGTTGCCATAATGAGCAACGGCAAAGCCGGAAACAGGGAGATCAAAAAGAAAGACGCCAACTACGATCTTTTCCTCTCGCATCTCACAAAGCTATGCGCACACCTCGCCAAGCTGATTGTATCGGATGGCGAGGGCTCAACCAAACTGATTGAGTACCGGGTGAAAGGCGCTAAATCGGAAATCGATGCGCGACAGATTGTACGAACCGTTTCCAATTCCAACCTGGTGAAAACCGCTATATTCGGTTCCGATCCCAATTGGGGCCGTATTATTGCAGCAGCCGGCCGTGCCGGGGTCGATTTTAACCCCGACAATCTGGATCTCTTCCTGGGCACCGAAATGAACAAGCTCTACCCGGTTCTCGAAAAAGCACAGCCGGTTGACGGCGTCCGAAAAAAGCTCGAGAAAGTGATGAAATCATCCACCATCATCATTGTGATTGACCTGAATCAGGGTGATGAAGAGGCTGTAGGCTGGGGTTCCGACTTCTCATACGAGTATGTCAGAATTAATGCTGAATATACCACGTAGAACTCCTGAAACTATCTCGCGATGAGCAAGTGGAAAAACGTCGAGTTTCAAATCACAAAGTTCATAAAAGTACCACTTTAGATTGCATCTGCGAGGCTTTTACAGTACTATAATAGCGGGAAACATGAATGTTGCAGCTTTGCAAATACCGGCTTCCTGCATGTAGATTGTACATCGCTTTTTTGGGGTTTTATTCAACCTGCGTATATGTTAACGTGACGTAGTTCTATGACATCGATTTTTTGGGGACTACCTATCTCACTTTCAATTGAGCTAACATGAGCAGCAAACAAATGTTTGTAACCCGGGTAGCATTGATTGTTGCGCTGGGAGGTTTTTTAATGGGTTTCGATGCCTCCGTAATTTCCGGAGTTGTCGGGTTTATTGAGCCTGAGTTCGGCCTGTCTAAACTTCAGCTTGGATGGGCGGTTGGCTCACTTACCCTCACTGCCACTCTGGCCATGCTCGTCTCCGGACCATTGAGCGATCGTTTCGGTCGCAGAACCATATTGAAAGCAGCGGCCATTCTCTTTGCGGTTTCAGCCATTGGTTCAGCATTGGCACCTACGTTTGCCTTGCTTGTTATCTTCAGGATGATCGGCGGCCTGGGTGTGGGTGCTTCCCTCATTATTGCGCCAATGTATATTGCGGAAATTTCTCCACCTAAAATGCGAGGCCGGCTTGTTAGCTTTAACCAGCTTAATATTGTAATAGGTATTTCGGTCGCCTTTTTTACAAACTACCTCATTCTTAGATGGGCTCAGTCGGATGCCTCTTGGGTGCAAAGTCTGCTAATAAATGAGCATCAGTGGAGATGGATGCTGGGAATTGAAACACTCCCTGCTATCGCCTACTTTCTCGGCCTCTATTTTGTACCAAAAAGTCCCCGTTGGCAAATCATGGTTGGCCAGCTTGCCGAAGCCAGGAAAACCATGACATTTATCGCAGGTGAAGAAAAGGCTGAATCCCAGATACAGGATGTACTCCAAAGCCTTGAAGCGGATAAGAATAAAGAGAAAGTATCAATCAAGGAAGTTTTTCATCCATCGCTGAGGCTGGTACTCATCATTGGCGTTACACTTGCCGTACTGCAGCAGATAACTGGCATAAACGCCGTTTTCTTTTATGCACCGATGATTTTTGAACAGTCGGGCATTGGCACCGATGCATCCTTTATGCAAGCTATTCTGGTGGGTTTGACTAATCTTGTATTCACCATACTGGCCATTCTCTTCATCGACAAGCTGGGACGAAAACCGCTGCTTATTTTTGGCATGGCCGGCATCGCGGTTACGATGCTTTTGCTCTCTTATGGATTTCATTCAGCGACCTATCAGTTGGATGAAGAAAGCATCCAGCAGCTTGAAATTCCGGTGGATAAGGAGTTGCTAACCGCAAATATGCAGGGTATAACCTATCCAAACGACGTCATGTTCAGGAGGGTCCTTACTGAATCGCTTGGTGAAGAAGCCGCCATCGAGCATGAATCTGCACTCATCACGGCTGCAATCGACATTAATCCAAACCTGATTCTATTTGCTATATTAGGTTTTGTGGCATCCTTTGCCATATCCATCGGGCCGGTAATGTGGGTAATGTTTTCAGAGCTATTTCCTCTTAGGGTAAAAGGCCTTGCCATCTCCCTGGCAGGATTTATCAATTCGGCCGTCAGCTTCCTTGTCCAGCTGGTGTTTCCCTGGGAGCTTGCCAACCTGGGCAACAGCATTACATTTTTAATCTATGGCTTGTTCGCAGCCGCCGGGCTCATTTTCGTTTTGAAGATGGTACCCGAAACGAAGAACAAGTCTCTTGAAGAACTGGAAGAAGAGCTTGTACGAAGTAACTAACATTGCGTAAGATTTTCACTCAATAGAAACCTTTCGGTTAGAACCGATGAATAAATACAGGTTATAATTCACCCCTGCGGCGAATAAGCTCTTCTTTGATTTCTTCAGCTTTTTCTTCTGTTAGATCATATCCCCACATAACCCATATGGCAAGTGCAGCAGTTGAAGCCGGAACTAAAATATCGGCAAGTCTCAGATTAATGAGGGTCTGGGTAGTTTGAACAGTTGCGTTCTGATCAAAGCCAACAAGACTTAGCACAAGTCCGCCAAGTACAAGTGCAATTCCCTGCCCCAGTTTCACCATCCACCAGTAAATGGCACCAAACGTTCCTTCTTTTCGGGGCATGCCATTTTCCAGTTCATCAAGATCGCAAACGTCGGCAGTCATACTCATCATTAACGTGAAAAGCCCACCGATTCCGAACACCATGAGCGGAATCGGCATGAACATGAGCCAAGGATTGGCTGGATTGAAACCCCACCATTTCAGAATGTAGCCTATTATTGATAAAATGGTAGATATGATAAATGCGTTGCGCTTGCCCCATCGATTTGAAATCCATGTAATTACGGGGATAATGAGAAATGCCGTTGCAAATGCGCTCACAGTCGAGAACCATGCCGGCCATGTTCCTGCAGCTCCATAATCTCCATTAAACATGTAGAATACGATGATGAAATAGCTGAATGAAGCCACCATCTGAAAACCGTTAAAAACGAGGAACGTGGCAACACACAACTTTACGAAAGGTTGATTTTTAAACACTTCAACCATTTTCGAAATAAGATCCTTGAAGTTCTCTGCAATTGACTTGAGCGATAGCTCAGACCTGTCTGTCAGGTTCGCCTGGTCTATCTCTTTACAGAAGAGTGCGGGCAATACCCCGAGTACCATACATGCACCGCCTACAATTACTGCCAGCTTATGAACACCTTCGGCCTGCGTTTCAAACAGATCAGGATTGGCAATCAGTGCCCAAAACCAAGGGACTATCATCCACGCAATCTGTCCAATAACCTGAGAAAAGCCCATAAGCCTGGTCCTCTCTTTGTAGTCGAAGGTCATTTCGTAACCGAGGCCAATTAGCGGAGTGGCAAAAATGGTATTGCCGATCAGATAAATCAAAGAGAAGAGGAGAAAGTACCAGAAATTATATGCCTGTGATGCATCCGGATCGAGCTGCCAGAGAACTATAAATAATCCACCGCTCAGTATGGCACCGACAAAAATGTACGGTTTACGACGTCCAAACCTCGATTTTGTGTTATCTGAGATGTACCCCATTATGGGATCGGTAATGGCATCAAACAGCCTTGGCAAACCACCCAGAAGCCCAGCCAGAAACGGATCGATACCAAAAGCTGTAAGGAGAAAAAATGAAAAAACGCCTAATGCTCCCGGCATCAGGTTATTTACCAGGTGCCCCGATCCGAATGCTGCTTTTTGAAGAAATGGTACTCTGTCTTTTTCCGGAGTAACTTTGGCTGACATAATGGTTTTATGTAGAGATCAATTGAGACTGTGAAGAAAGCTCCTAAAAGAACTTAAGCTCAATAAATGAATATCCGGAGTAAATAAACGCTCAAATAGTCACCACACTGTCAAGGACCATCGGGATTCTGCCCAATACGAATGTGGGATTAATTTTTTATCAGCGTTTATATCTCTAACCTACAACAACATGTACGTAAAACAGCCCCTCAACTCGATAATTTGCCTCTGAGGTGCAAGAAAGTTCTTCCTTAGTAAATAAATGATGCTTAACACAAGAAATGTATTCTTGTATGTATTAAAATTATTTATAAGGGGTGCCAATCTATCAAATCTTAATTATCAGAATACTCCTCTGCAATTTTCTGCAAGGCTTATTGTGATGCGGTCAACTTCGACGGCTGTATCAGGAATTTCTTCTTCAGTAAGTCCAGGATAAAACTGATTCTGCTGCCATTCTTCAATCGTAGCTGTGAAAAATAGTGAGGCAGCTTCATCAGCTTCAAATACTATCAGATCGTACAGCTCATCCTGAGAGCCGCCAAAGCGAGTAATTACCTGCCATTCACCATTTCGTTTGTATGAAGTATTGGTATGATCTGATTGCGGATAGTACATGTCATCTGTAGGCAATAACAGCACCCAGATATCTTTTTCGTGGCCCTCCGGATAAACTCCCATAGTCAACAATCTGCACGGTACCTGGTCACCCTCGATCGGTGAGATTACCTGAACCCTCTGAACGGGATATTCCACTTCAAGCTTTGAAGCAGTTTGCACCTGTTCCATGTGTCCCATTTGATTGAGCAGGCCGTAGGTAAATCCTCCATAGCTTACCAATCCAATACCAATGATGCCTAATGAGATGAGCAAAAAGATGCCGGTTGAACCCAATTTCATCTTTATCCCTGCCCAAATGGACAGTAAAACGAGAATAGCACCTGTGATTAGAAAAATGATTTCGAGACTCATACAATCCTGCTTTAGTGTTGCAAGTTGACTTTTGTTAATTATGATAAGCCGAGTTCAGCATTAGAAATCTATGGAATATTGGTTATCCCATTCGTAAGGAAACCCTGAAGATTTCGTAGTGTTTCTTAGCTAAATTTTTAATCTGAACTCATTTTATCTTTTTGACTACATCATCATCCCTCTTTGGTAAGAGCGCATAACGAGCTTTGGAGTACGATCAACCTTATAAAGACCCCAATGCTTTTCCGGCTCAAGTGCTTCCGGTGAACCTTTCCATGGTTCATCAAAAGCCTCAAAGAAAAACGTCAGTATCCCTTCTCTATCGGCCCATGCCATCAGTTTTTCAAAATAAATTTTTTGAAAAATTTCATTCACGTTCACCGGATCTATGCCACGACCATTCGACTTGGTAGTCCATCCTGCTTCTGTAATAACAACTGGTTTATTGGGATATTTTTCAGCCACCGGATAATAATTGGCCCTGGTGTAGTCGAGAGCTTCATTTATAGATTTGTACTCCCAAACCGGATATGTATGTATCGATATAAAATCCAGCTCATTTGCCAGACTTTCCAGACTGTGGTGCCACGGTTCATAGTTTTCACAGAAAGTAACCGGTTGGCTCGCTTCCGCTTTTACTTGCGCTGCATACATTAATACCCTTTCGGGCGGTACATAGTGATCAGTCCATCCGACGCAAGCTTCATTACCAACAGAAAGCGAGAAAACAATGTCGGTATACTTGTTTGCCTGCTCTATCAGTTTCCTGATTTTACCCTCGTTCAATTCACGATTGGCTTCCAGCTGCTTGTCCGGAAATACTCCTCCGCCCCATGGGCAGTTTGGGTTGTTCTGTTCAGCCTCAATAAAAATGCCCAGCATTACCTTAAAATCCATCTTCTCTTTGCGTATAACATCGAGTACCGTTAACGCATGCCGGTCACAATCATAAAGACGCAGATATTTCCATTTTGATTGAAGAATTAAAAGATCTTCCTTCACCTCTTCATATGTAGGAGCTGCACCTCCCGGATACTGGCCATGCCTGAATCCGGAGTAGCATATACCACGCCCCTCCTCAATTCCCAGACTGCTAAATGTATTCATCCCTTCAGGCAAATTTGAGTTTTCCTTTACTGTCCCAAACTCCCCAAAAAGCGCCCACATCACCTTCGGTACTTACCTTCCAGTCCTCATCGAATGAGGAGAAATAGAACGTTTGAATATCGTTCGCAAGCGCCCAGAGATGCGTTTGTATAAAATACTTCATGGCGTTGATTCGCGAGGGGTCAGCTCCGCCTAAGCCTTCACCCTGGCTTGGCCAACCCGTCTCAGTTATTGCAACCGGTTTTCCTTTCCCGGCATCGATCGCAAGCTGGTACATGTGCCGCATGTGGTCGAATGAGTATTCAATGGGTGTACCTTCCCAGTAAGGATAACAATTACAAAGAATGATATCGCATGCATCCGAAATTGCCGGCCTCTGCACGAACTCATAGTAAGCATCCACGTAACCAACGGGTATCTCTTCATCAAGTCTCGATCGTACATCGCGGATGCAATCGAGCAGTTCTGACTCATTCAAGTCATTGCGATAAAGTACTTCGTTGCCTACGGCGGCAATGTCAACCAAACCTTCCGATGCGAGCTGAACCAGTCCGTCGATCTCCTCTTTATTTTTATCAACTTCTCTTCCAAGCCATGCACCCACAAGGGTTTTCATTCCTGCTTCTTTCGCAATTCTTGGAATCATCTCATTGCCTTCTGTACAGGAAAAAGACCGTATCCAGTCGGTATGAGGTTTCAGAATGTTAATTCGTCTTCTAATCTGTTCCTCAGTGATTAGATCGCCCGGTTGTTGTCCCTCTTCGTAAAGGCTGAAGCAAAATCCGTGAACCCCGTCATTCAATATTTTAAGTAAAAATTTTTCGAGTTCGGATTCTGACATGTCTTTCAACATGCGTAATTGTTCAGGCACCTGCGTGCCCTTGTAGCGTAAAAATTTTTCTGACCTAAATGACATTTTAATTAATTAATTTTATCCAGATTCCTTCAGTTGTTACTGAAGCTTAAGATACGGTTTAAGGAGAAACTTTATAGTTGTCCCCTTCTTTTGAAAAGTTCTTTTTGTATTTCTTCGGCTTTTTCTTCGGTAAGATCGTAACCCCACATTACCCAAATAGCCAAACCGGCGGTAAGAGCCGGGATTACAATATCTGCCAAACGGAGGTTCGTGAGGGTAGATACTGATTGAGTGGCCGCATTTTGATCAAAGCCCACAAGACTAAGTACAGCTCCGCCAAGTACAAGTGCAATCGCTTGACCAACTTTCACCATCCACCAATATATGGCACCAAACGTACCTTCTTTTCTAGGCATCCCATTTTCGAGTTCATCGAGGTCGCAAACGTCTGCCGTCATACTCAGCATAAGTGTGAACAACCCACCAAGGCCAAATGCCATGAATGGGATAGGCATAAACATCAGCCATGGATTTTCGGGACTGAATCCCCACCACTTTAGAATGTACCCGACAATTGAAATGGCAGTGGAAATAATGAATGCATTTTTTTTACCAAAGACATCAGCGATTTTGGATACAATTGGAATAACAAGAAAAGCAGTAGTTACGGCAGTTATGGTAGAAAACCATGCAGGCCAATTTCCCGCCAGCCCGTAATCGCCATTGAACATGTAAAAAACGATAATAAAGTAGCTGAAAGAGGCTACCATCTGAAACCCGTTGAATACAAGAAACGTAGCGCCACATAACCTGGCAAAGGGTTTATTCTTGGCAATAAGTACCATTCCCTCAAGGAGAGATTTCAGATTTGAAAATATGGTTCCGAACGAAAGTTCTTTCCTGTTCTCTATTTTGGAACTGTCTATCCCCTTACAGAAAATTGCCGGCAGCAATCCAAGCAGCAAACAGATTACCCCTACTATTATTGATAGCTGCCGCACACCTACGGCCTGGCTTTCAAACAGATTTGGGTTAGCAACAAGTACCCAAAACCAAGGAACAATCATCCAGGCAATCTGGCCTATGGTCTGAGAAAAAGCCATGAGCTTTGTGCGCTCTTTATAATCTTCCGTCATTTCATAACCAAGCCCAATCAATGGAGTTGCAAACATGGTGTTACCCACCAGGAAAACCAAAGACATGATCAGGAAATACCAGAAATTGTAGGTTACGCTATTGGTCTCATCGAGCTGCCATAACAGAATAAAAAAGATTCCCGATAATATAGCGCCAACAAATATGTATGGTCGCCGGCGTCCCCACCGGGAATTTGTATTATCTGAAATAAATCCCATTATGGGATCAGATACGGCATCGAATAATCTTGGCAGTCCTCCCAACAAACCCGCAAGAAAGGGATCCATACCAAAGGCCGTGAGCAAAAAAAACATAAATACACCTAGTGCACCAGGCAGTAGGTTCAGTACGAGGTGACCGGAGCCGAATGCTGCCTTTTGTGAAAAAGGTACCTTCCCCCGGGGTGATGTTGTTTGGGCAGACATATGGTTTTAATTAGTTTATTGTGCTTCTCTTCGCAATCGCTCCTGAATTTCGGCATTTGTAGGAGGTACAAGTACATCTTCCATCAGTGCATCTTTGTCTCCATTGTACGTTTTGGTGATTGGCTGTCCATCGCGCGTCAAACCTTCAAAAATCCCCTCATCCACCAAGTCCCAGATCGGATATTTGGCCTGTGCCTGAAGGTTAATCAAGCCAAAATGATTTTCAGAACCCAACGGATTTTGTGCATCTTTCCATGGTTCATCAAACGCCTCAAAATAAAAGACGGTCACTCCGTTTTCATCCGACCAATCACGAATCATCTGATAGTACATACCCGACTTGTATTCGTCGGTCGCCCGGGCACCATCCGGCCCATAATACTCATTCGAAACCGTAGCCCAACCCGTTTCTCCGATGTGAACCGGCTTGTCTTCTCCAATACTTCGCATATACTCTACAACCGCATTAAATTGATTTACGGCAAATTCCAGCGATCTGTCCATTGCAGAGTGGATTTTCTCCAAATCGCTCAGGTGATATTCATCCTCAGGAACTCCCCAAAAGTCGGGGTTGTAATGCGTATTGTGCATGGGATATGTGTGCATCGAAATAAAGTCTACTGCCCTGATAAGCTCATCCAGCTCCGGCTTGTGATATTCTTCACCACCGCCGCCCCAAGAAGAGAAATCATCGGATGAGGTAATCCAAAGTGTCTCGGGAAGTTCACCGGCCGCTTTCAGATCCTGCAGATGATTAACCCAATTCAGTATAATGGCTGGTTCAACCCAATACTCCTCTGCCCAGTGCACCATGGCTTCGTTTCCCACAGCAATTATCTTTACAATATCAGGGTACTGCTGAGCCAGTTCTACACCGCGTGCAACCTCAACTTCGTTTCGAGGGTCGTCCTGGTCGCGGATTCGCTCCGGTTCATCGGTCCATGCATTCTTCGCATCAATCCACACTCCCAGCATCACATACATCTCAAAGTCTGGATCGTCTTCCCTGATCTCCCTTATTGCCTTCAGAAGGTTTTCAGCTTCATCGTAGTGTACGTTGTAGGTTCGCAGCAGTCTGATTCCCATCGCATGCAGAATCATCAGATCCTCTTTTATCTGCGGAATGGTTGGCTGAATATCACGGGTGGTTTCCCTGTAGGCTCCAAATGAAATTGCCTGATAATTCGGATCACCCAGTATCTCCTCAGCAGTGATGCTGATAGAAGAAAAGTCGTGAGCAGGCTGCTCGGCACATGATGAGAACATGGTCATACTTAAAATAATTACCGGAATTAAGAATGCGGTTGTTTTTTTCATGACAATCTGGTTTATGTTATTAACCTGTCTTCCTGAAGGGTTACTCTGATCATTTCAATTTCCCCTGTTCTTCGAAAAACCGAAGAACTCATGACCCCATCAAGCCGAAGGGTGTTTTCTGTTGTTATATTTCCATCTTTATGTGTGATCTCCAGTTTTTCATCACGGCCGATACTGTATATAACAGGCAGCTGGCAGTATGAAAAACACAAGGTACCGGAAGATATACTGAGCACGTCTTTATTTAGATCGTGCCGGATAAAAGCAAGGCTACCTTTTTGATCCCGAAAACTGGATTTTCGCAGCATTACGGGATTGAACACAAGCACACCGTTTTCGACGATCACTCCAAGTTCGTACAGTGATGCGAGGATGTCCTCCTTCACCTGCCCGGTCATGCCCGGCTGCTGGGCGCCGCGATGAGCCGGAGTGTGTGAGTATGCGTCTGTGGGAAATGCTCCATGAACCTCCGGTGATTTGTGGATTCCAATACCATCACCTATTTCATAAAAGTGGTTAAGCAATTCCCTGCGAGCTTCTTCTGAGGCATCACTACTGTTCATCGCTTCATAGGTAACTTCTGCAGCTGCCAGATATAGCTTGGAAACCATGTGCCAGTAGATGGAACCAAGTCCTTCATACGCAAAAAAGGTGCCTGATCTGCCTGTGAAAGCCTTATGATTAAAGACCTGTTCAAAAATCTTCAAGACATTCTTTCCATCCTGTTCTGCAAGATCCTCATATCTGCTTCCCTTCAGCTTTGCAAGAGCTGCTTTAACATCTCCCGCATTTCTGAAGTTACCGTTAAAGTGATACTCACCGTGAAGATCTTCTGCGATTATCTGTCTGTTTCCATCATCAGCAAGCTTTTTAAGCAGCGCCGACTTTTGGACAGACTCTTTTGAAATATGATTTTTATCAAGAAATCGAGGCAGCTCTTTGTTCGGATAAAGGATATAGCTGTTCTGATCTTCCCTGTACAGAGAGCTGTTTCGCAAAGCATCAAGCACGCTCACTGCCTCATCCGTGTCAAGATATCCTGAACTGAGTATCGCCACCTGTCCCTCAAGCATTTCGCTTAAGTAAGAGACCGTAATGCCGTCCTCCTCCATGCTCATAATGTTGTATGAGTGGTAGAGTCCGTCGTCCCTCCTGTTGGCCTCAATCGACTGCTCCATGAACGCCAGTGCTGTTTCGATAAAAGCTGAAAATTCGTCCAGTTTCAGCACGGTTTTCTTTCCGCTGAAACCGTGATCGTAGACCTGTATTCTGTACTTGCTGCCTGCCTGGCCTAATAAGTCGGTGATCCGCTTTCGGTCTTCATCGCTAAAGCTGCCCTCAAGCAGATTTTTATGACTAGCCATACTCTCCTGCAAGTCGGTAAATAGTTCATGAAGCTCTTCGGAGATCATAGCTTCATCTGCGTCAGTACCCTCAAGCAGCCCCTCAAAAAATTTCAGGAATCTTCGGAGATAATAGAGAGTAACCATAGACACACCGTTGCCCACCAATGCGTTATTCGCATCATTCCATTCGGGACGCTGCGTGTTCATCCAAATTCCCGCCTCCGGAATGAAATTTGAAATTTTTGCAAGCGTGGTGGCAAGAATTTTTTCAAGGAAGTTCACCCTGTGTATTGTTCCTTGCTGATTCTCGAGCAAGGCACCGTCTGCCCCTTTTTGGGCTACGCGATTCCGGATGGCACGATCACTTTCTTCATCGAAATCGATCGTATTCTTTGGATCGGTTGCGATAGCCTCGTAAGGTTTTATTCGATAGGGTACATTCGCGTAAACAAAAAGATCTTTCCCAAAAAGATCCACAATCGCGTTCGGATCGTGCATTTGATAAAACTCGAGGAGCTTTAACAGATAAATGATTTGATGGTCACCCCAGTACCCGATGTAAGACCATGGGTTATCAGGTTCAATCGTTTCCCAATCAAATCCACCCTTGGTTACGCGGTATGGATTGTATCCATCAAAAGTAGAGGTGTTCAGAAACTTAAAAATCATGCCGTCTATAAAACCGGGATATGAGTGCGCCAAAGCTTCCCAATTTTGGAACAGATCTCTCCAGTTTCCTTCGTAGTCGAGAATTTTAGAACCGTCAATTTCGCTCTGGGTATTGATGGTGAAATAATTCCATGGCCGGCTCGGGTCACCATGCCTTCGGCTGAACTTCAGCGGAAGATACTCTGTGCAAAGCCTCACCAGATCGTGGTAGCTGCTGTCCTCAAGTTTCGAGATCAGTTCATGTCGATCGAAAACCTCATCCAGCGCGTCTATGAACTCGCGATTTCGGGTATACACCTCCTTGTTGGCATTTTCCAGATAGGATGACAGGTCGTGCTTCTCAATTTGGTAGTTGTTATCAAAGATACCGCCGCGCATAATGTTGAACAGCACATTAGATAAATGGCGTGCATCCTTGAGCGGATCTGAAGTTAAACGCATGCCATCGGCGCCGGCAATTAACTCCCTAAGCTTTTCAGAACCGTTTTCAATGTCTTCTTCAATTTTTGCCTCAAGATCGTTGTCAGTTTTGATACTGTGCGTGAGCTCTATGATTTGAGGATGGTTCTGATTGACGTTCGCAATAATTTTCCATGATTTATTGCTATCTGTGGAGAGATTGAAATCCGCCTGCAAAAAATAGGCTCCCTTCTCTCCTTTTACGACATCCTTCTGCTCGATAGGCTCTTTTTTCCTGAATTTTTCAATCTGCTGTGAGGATATCAGATAGTCAGGGTTATCGAGACCCAGCGACCATGCTACATTGGCTTTCAGCGCCTCGCTTGGTTCCGCTTTGTCTACGATGATTGCGCTAAGTGCATAGATTCCAAGTCCTGATTCCGGTACAAGCTCATTTTTCTTATATGCATCCACCAGGTTACTTGTCTGTGTCTGCATATCTGGCTCAACCCCGTAAGGCAATATGTTTTGGATCCCGTCTAATATCGAAATCCGAAGTTCGCTGCCCGAGTGATTCATAAGCTCAGACTTTCTAACAAAACCATACAGATTGCTGGAATTCCACTGGTAGCGATAGGTGAGCCCGAGATCATGATTAATCTCTTCAAACATGATTTTGTTGCCCAGCCGGTTTTTGTAAAGATTCCGCGTAGTTTGATATTGGCCGGCAAAGAACTCACTGAATGGCTCCCAGACGTGATCTTTTCCATCAACCTTTACGTGAATCACTGTTTTGCTGCCGGTGTGTGGGCAAGCTCTGTGAGTTTATCGTCTGTGTAGTAGGGAAAGAGCGCATACTCAGGATTTTTTCGCCCCGCACTGAGGCCCCCATTACTTGAGATGAACAGCCAGTGATTAGAATCACTGACAATGCTCATGAAAAAAGGACGAAGCTTATCATGGTCTGAAATTTTAAACCAGGACTCGTTATTAACACTTTCGAAGCTAATTGACACGCTAGTTAGTACTTTAATTAATATGTTTTAGAACTATAAAAAGAAAGGTCTATGGTGCTCAGCCATCCCAGCCGTAAACCCGTACATATTCCACTTGCATGGTTTGTGGAAATGGTGTTTGCGGCGATACCGGACCAACAAACGTTCCTCCAACCGCTACGTTCAAAATGATGTGAAAAGTATTATCGTTGAAAACCCATTCTCCGGTCACATCGTCCGGGGTGATCTCATTGTACATGATATCATTTACAAAAAACTTTATGGAATTGGGCTTCCACTCTATCGCGAAGATGTAGAAGTCAGTATCAAATCTACCCTGCGGCAGTGTATATCTTGCCGTAATTGCAGCGCCGGCTGAATAACCCGGCCCATGTACACTTCCATGAATTACCCGCGGTTCTTGCCCCCGATATTCCATAATATCGATTTCACCAATCTGCGGCCATATCACCGTTCCTCCCGAATCGTCACCAAGAAGCCAAAATGCCGGCCATATCCCCTGGCCGAAAGGCAGCTTAATACTGGCCTCAAACCGCCCAAAGGTAGTTTCAAACAACCCTCTTGTCAGTATTCTTGCCGATGTGTAAGAAGAGTTCTCAATCGTCTCCTGCCTCGCCGTAATGTGAAGCATTCCATCTTCCACACGTACATTTTCGGGCCTGTCGGTGTAATATTGCAGTTCATTGTTGCCCCACCCCGGCAAGCCGATTGCTTCACCAGTGCCTAAATCAAATGTCCAGCGATCAGGGTCTACAGGTCCATCTGTGTCAAATTCATCCTGCCATATGAGCTCGCTGAATTCACTGACTGCTTCTGGTTCATTGTTTGTAGCACAACCCGACGAAATAAATGTTATGACACCAAACAATAGTGGAATGATTAGAGCAACTCTCATTTAGGAAAATCTATTTTTGGAAACAATATAGTGAAAACCGACCCCCATTATTGAAATGAGGATCGGTTTTTATCTTATCTGCGTAAGTAAATATTATCAACGTACAGAGTGGATCCCTGCAGTCCCGGTCCGGAATCTGAATCCAGTATGATTTGGCCGAGTTGTGACCTGTCTGCTAATCCTGTGATATCGAAATCAACACTGATCCACTCACCCGAAACCAGACCATTCTGTGGCGAGATTACCGTGCGTACCGATGTCTCGTTACCCCCGAGATCGTTCACTATCCTAATGCCCAGCGCTGAATTTGGCGGTATATCATCAGGGAAGAAAACGTCCATTCGCAGGTGAGTCATCTCACTGCCATCAATGGTTGGTACATTTTGATTAAACTCAATTCCAACAAAGTTGAAGTTTTCATAACCCAAAATATTATTTCCGTTTATTTCAAAGTCATTGGATGTAGTGGTTTGGAACGGTGCGTAAAAGCCATTGTAAAAATCTACAGGAGCGTTTTCGTAAGCATCACTGAAGATAGAAATTACATCGGCAGGATCATCCGTTGGAGTTGGTGCGGGCTGGAAAGCTCCAAGTGAATTAATTAGCAATGCACCGCTTGCGTTAACCCCACCAACAGAAGCCGTGATTTGAGCTGTACCCTGTCCAACTACTGACACACGCCCATTTTCATCTACCGTGGCAACACTAGTATTTGATGAATTAAATGTGAAATATGCAGGAGCGGCATTTACGGTTACATCCCGGCCGTCAGGCAGATTTGCCGTATACGAAAGACCTGTTACAGCGGTGCTAGCACCAACAAAAATAGTTTGTGGGCTTTGCTCGCCGCCCATAATTGATGGCCGTGGCTGAGCCAATTCGAGACTTTCGTACTGCACTTCGTCCAACCAAAAGGTAAAACCATCTCCGTCCTCAGGACCGGCGGCATACCATAGCAGCCCTTGATGCGCGGTAAGGAAAGATGGATCGGGCACAGGAATAACATATTTCCTCCAGTTGGTCGTCAGTCTCAATCCATCGATAGAAACTTCGTACTGATTCCCGAGAAAGTCCTGTCCAAATCCGATATTTCCTAATGTAGCTGCATTTGATGCCTTGGCATAAAATGTAAGGGCATTAAATGATGTAAGGTTTCTTCCACCATTTTCATCCCTGAATATGGCACCTGCAAAAGCACCCCCCGGATCTCCAAAATTAGGCACATCAAACCGCATTGAAGCACCTCTGATGCCAAAGAATGTTTGGTTATCAACGGTGAAAGCATCCGCTCTTGAATCTTCGTAAGGAAGATAATTGAGCCCGGGGCTGAAACCATCAATGAATACCTCTGGGTTTGCGGGAAAGTCCGGTTCCGACAATCCATCTACTGAGCGTTCACAACCTGCTGCAATGAACATGAGCAACACGCTTGCCAGTATCGTACGTTTGGTGTTATTTAAGATATTTTCGTTCATGTTACTTGCCGTAATTTAAATCGTTAAATATTAATCTGGATGTAGGTTCTGAACTCCCACTCGCTTCCGTTGCTAAAACCGGAGAGGTCAGGGTCGGGCAGAATTTCACCATTTACATCCAACGCTGCTGCAGGAGCAAATCGCGGCGAAAATTCATTAAGTGTACGGTACGTGCCCCGCACTCCAATACGGGTTCTTGGTTCCATCATCCAATCGGGTGAGCCTAATGTCATCGAGAAATCGGCCATCAACTGAAAAGGAAATGTCAGGTTGAAATCACGGTGATAATCGTATGCTCCCCAATCGTTTACTCTCACGAAAGAATTGAGCATGAGATTGTTGTAAACCATTCGAATTTCGGAACCGTACCTGTTTATGAGCCTGTCATCGCTGCCGTTGGCCTCGGCTTCGCCACCATAAATATTGGCTATAATACCAAAATTACTTGTTGGCTTCGACACAACTCTCGCATGCACTTCCCAAAGATCCCGTGCGGGAGGAGCACCGTCAAAAGGAAATGCGCTTCTTCCGTCAGGTAAAATACCTACCGCAGCATCCTGAGTGGTTGGGTGATGACGGTACACGAATCCGGCACTCAATGCAAAGGCGGCATCCTCAATTCTGTCGCTGTCCCAGGCATACATCCATGTTTCGGGCGTTGGATCGTAAGTAATTAAAAGCTCACCTGCTATCGTCTCACGGTTGCCTCTTACCACAAACGGATCATCTAAAATGTTACGTGGCCTTCCTGGCGCATCCACACCTGACGGGATCGGGCCTTCAATTGGCTCCTGGTAAAGGAAGTTGGGCGCAAATTGGAATTGACCCATCTGAACCGTAAATCCGGAAAGAACATGAAATTGGTTGCCGCTGCCGCTGTCTTTCAGACGCCAGCCGGTAAATGTAATTGTCTGGTCGGCTCCGCCTGATGCAACAAGCCCCATAAGAGCAGATTGTGCATACCAGTTAAAGTTACCGCCCATGTAGGAAAGCTTGATCTTACCTCCCCAGTTATCTTCCGGCTTGATTTCGTCAACAAAAATATCGAAGTCGCCGTCGGCATACTCGCGATAAATCTGAAACTCACGGCCTACCAGTGGACGACCGCCCCAAATACCACCCAAATCGATTTCGAAGTTACCAAACTCCCTGTTGGCATGAAGTGTTACGCGCCTGGTTTGTGGCTGTGGAACTGCAAAAGAAGATATTGTTTCGGCCTGTCTTTCAAGATCCTCGTGATACACACCGGTAAAGGTTGTGTTGCCGATATTTCTCGTGTATTTAAGCAATACAGCCGGATTGGCACCCCACCACAACTCTGGGCCAAAGGCCATTTTCAAACCGGATAGCTCACGCTTGAATTCGGCTTCGAATCCAAAGGGTGCGACACCGTTGTAAATGTCTATCTGAGGACCATAGTTAGCTTCCGGATAAAGATTGAAAAAATCGCCCTCATAAGCCCAATGGTAGTGACCTGTACGATAGAATCCTTCAAGATTGAACCAGCGTGTATTCCATTCATAGCTGGCCCTGTAAAGCTGTATACGATTGTTAGATGCTATCGTTTCCTCCCCGAATACACCCATTACTTCTACCGGCCTTCCCCTGTTCTCATAGAATATTTCATCTATCGGATTTTGGGCTACGTTGCCGAGAATATTGAACTCTACATTGGCTCTTACATTCGCCGAAGGCTCCGCTTCTACGCCAACGTAAATAGACTGCATGTGATCAAATCCCTGCTTGTTGGGAAACTGCCGTACGTTTGGGTCATTCTCATCCGGAGTGGTTAACTTGCTTCCGCCTGTGCTGAATGTTGTGAACTCGGTAGTGAGCCTGCTTAGCCTGATTCTGCTCAGGCGTTCAGTTTGAAGAGCTGCCTTATCGCCCCTGGCCTGTAACATTGCGCCGGTGATAGAAATGCCGTCGAAATGACGCTCAAGATCAGACAAGTTTGTTCCCGGTGCATAGGGATTGAATTCGTGCGCTTCCTTAATCACGTAATAAGCAGCTCGCGGGAATAATTCGTAGAACCCATCCAGCGTGGTTGGCCCTTTAGCGGTAATTCCAAACCACTCTTCATTCATATTATTTTCGCCTTCAACATAATCCCACTGATAACCGGCGTTCGCCCAGGAGGCCTCGGTATTGTGAACGTCCAGATCAACGGTCTGTCCATATTTCCACTATCCATCGCTGAACTGGAAGGTAAAACCTCCAATAGAATTTTGCGCACGACCCAAACCGGCAGCGTGAGAATAAATGTCTTTCCAGTTCAAACGCTTGTAGTGTGCCTGCATACGCTGATCTTCCTGATTGGTTCGTGCATTAAAAGCATCAGAACCAAACTCTGTAAGCAATACTGGTTTGCCATACTCGTTTGCAACCCTGTCGAAGAGATCGGTAAATGTTTCTCCCCTGTAAACGTTAATGCCGAAAATGTCTATGTCGGGTGCCAGCTCTACAACTAAATCCATAAACAATAAGTCACCATTACATATTGCAATCGGAATATCGTCGCTGATGTTTTTCATCGACACGGCGGCTTCATTGAAAAGCTCATACATGGAACGCGCCCGTATTGTTGACTGCCTGTCTACTACAGGAATGTCTTCGGTCTCGGCGCCGCCCCAAAAGAGGCCGTAATTATTCTCGTTTCCAAGCAGGTAGAGCAGCAAACCTCTTGTGCCATCGAATTCCTCTACCAATTCATTTACTTCTCGTAACAGAAGTTCCTGAACCCTTGGATCTGAATATTCCGTATTGGCCATCCACACACCATCGAGATCGACACCGTACCTTCCAAAAGAGTGATTGAGCATGGTGTAAATACCGAAGTTATCGTAAATGTACTCAATCCATTCTCGTGAAATCCCGGTATACACCCGGATCGCGTTTACGCCCATATTCTGTAGCAGGCCCATCTCGTAATCGAGCGCCTCGCGTATAAACTCAGGAGATTCATTCCAGAGACTGTACATATAGTTGGTACCAATCGGGAAATAATCCCAGTTCATACCATTTATTATCATCGGCTCGTCGTCAACAAGAAGACGCCATCCGTCTTCGCTCTCCTGAAGCTCAATTTGTTGCGATTGAGCATTTACAGATATTGCTGTAAGTAAACTGATGCTCAGGAGACAAGAAAGTAGTTTCTTTAGTTTCATGCTGGCAGGGTTTATTTTAAAATCAAATAAAGGTTGGTTGAGATTAAAATCACAATGATCTTCATCCCTTCGATTTGCGGTGTGCAGGAATACCCGCTGCCAAATGTGCATTACCCTGACTCTTTCTCTAATCCCGATACAGCACGTAGCAGGCGGCCTTCTGGAACCGCTTCTTTAATTTTAAATATTCATTCATATAACTGCAACTTTTTTTCATATTTATGGGATTTTTTTTCTGCATGAAATTATCTACCAGAAATTATTTCACCAAGGCGTTATCAACCGCTTTCCCGCAAAACTGACTGCCCATTCACGGCATTATCCAAAGAAAGCCTTTTAATCCTCCTCTAAAGCGTGTTTTTTCGTATTGTTTTGACAATTCGTTCTCGAAGTCAGAGCTGGCATGAATTGGTGAAAAACAATTTTCTCAAGCATGTGAAAATTTTTTGCATTAAATTAGCCTAAAAAGAGATCCACAATTTGCATGCATGTAAGTGTTTCGTTGAAAATATTTTACATTTTTAAGTAGGGTTCTTAAACGATTAAGTAAGCATGGTAAAGGTCACACTTAAAGACATATCAGAAGATACGGGATTGTCGATCTCTACCGTTTCCAGGGCCCTTTCTCGTACCGGGAAAATCAGTAAAGAGAATGAAAGGAAGATTTTTGAGAGCGCGCACAGATTAAATTACCCTCTCATGAATATTCATACCCCGGTTGAGCTGCGTAAGAATATTAACATAGCCATGATTACCCGGCACTTTACCGGAGAATTTTTTGCTTCCCTTTTTGAGGGATTCGATCTGTCGACACGCGATACAAAAGCCAGAATGAGCCTCATTAGTATCAGCCATAGCTCAACGCCGGTTAACCAGATTATTTCCGAACTGGACAGAAAATTCTACGATGCTGCCGTAATTTTCCTTCCCGAATTTAAAGCCGCTGATTATTTACAGCTGATTGACATAGTATCGGATGACTTTCCGCTCGTATCAATTGCTCCGATTGCAAACCCGGTTATGGACACCGTGACCTTCGATAACTACAGAGGCGGATTTCTTGCAGCCAGCCATTTTGAAGATCGAGGTTTCAGCAAGCTTGGAATAATACAGGGGCCCGTTAAACAGTCGGAAGCCATGCTTAGAAAAAGCGGGTTTATCGACTTTATCAATGCCTCCGATAACATGGAACTTACCTGGCAATTCAGCGGTGACTACTCTTTTCAGAGAGGAAAAGACGCTTATAAGGAATTTCAATCGCTGGCAGATAAACCGGAAGCTATATTTTGCAGTAATGACGGACAGACTCTCGGATTTATGCATAGTGCCATACGCGACGGTATACACATACCAGAGGATGTAGCAGTGATTGGCTATGATGACCTTCCAACCTGCGAGCTATACACACCTACCATCACATCCGTACATACACCTTACCAGCTGCTTGGCAAAAAGACCCTTGAACTGATTTTCAACAGACTGGAAAAACGCACTGAAAATTTACACACCGGCTACACAAGTCTTGTTCCGGTTTCTCTCAGCATCAGAGAAAGCTCGACAGAATTTGCCAATGTCTACAATAAGTATTACTCATAAACCCACCTGAACGAAAATGTGACCCGCACATGGCGGATATACGGATAAAGAATCAAGTCCGGCCCTCATATTACAAGAATCCTGACCACCCGATTGGAAAACGTATCGAGGACTTACTGAGCCGCATGACGCTCCGTGAGAAAATTGGTCAGATGACGCAGCTTGATGTTACTCTCATCAACACAACCGGCGAACAAAAAGATATTGAGCTCGACCTAAAAAAAGCTCGCGACTTAATCAGGAACCACCATATTGGATCGTTTCTGAACGGGGAGGCCGTTCCTGCCCGAACCTGGCACAGGTTCATGACCAAACTGACCCGAATTGCCGTCGAAGAAAGCCGGCTGGGCATCCCGATCATCTATGGAATTGACCATATCCATGGGGCCAGCTACCTTGAGGGAGCCACCGTCTTTCCGCACAACATCAATCTCGGGGCCACTTTCAATCCCGAGCATGCCCGCAATACCGGAAAAGTGACGGCGCTTGAATCGGCCGAACTTGGCCACCACTGGATATTTGCCCCCGTACTCGACCTTGGCGTAAATCCTCTCTGGCCACGTTTCTGGGAAACCTATGGCGAAGATCCACACCTTGCATCCGAAATGGGCGCTGCCAATGTGGATGGACTTCAGAACTGCAGCGAAACGCTGCCCCACAGGCAGGCTGCCACCGCTAAACACTTTATCGGTTACTCAGATCCAAGAAGCGGACGCGATCGAACTCCGGTGCATTTATCGATGCAGCAGATTCATGAATTTCATCGCCCTTCATTCCAGAAAGCGATTGATACAGGACTAAAGACAATTATGACCAACGCCGGTGAGATCAGTGGTATCCCCGTAGTTGCTTCCTATACCCTGATGACCCGGCTTCTTCGCGAAGACATGGGTTTTGAAGGCGTGTTGATTACCGACTGGGACGACATCGGTAAGCTGGAAGATTTTCACCATACCGCCCAAAATTTCAAGGAGGCCACCTTTGCTGCGGTTGAGGCCGGCATCGATGTTAGCATGACCCCTCTCCATCTCGATTTTAATGAGTCTCTTCTGGAACTGGTCGAAGAAGGAAGGATTACCGAAGAACGAATCGATGAATCGGTGAGAAGGGTTCTCCGCATCAAGTTTGAGCTGGGGCTTTTCGAGCATCCTTATCCGCCCGATACTGCACCCGTAAACGCAGGCAGCCCCGATAACAGAAAGAAAGCCCTCGAGGCCGCCCGCGATTCTATGGTTCTGCTAAAGAACCACGATGATGTTCTTCCTGCTGCCAAACCTAAACGCATCGGGTTATTCGGCATCTCCGCCAATAGTAAACGTAACTTTTGCGGCGGCTGGACGCTGACATGGCAGGGAGCCGAAGAATCCCGTTTTCCGGAGCAGATGCCCACGCTGTTTGACGCTCTCCGCAGCGAATTTCCCGGTGCGGAAGTCACTTGTTTTGGGTGTAATGATGTTCCCGGCCTTTCCGGCTCACAGAGCGAACAAAAAGAATTCGTTGCCATGCTGAATGACTTCGACCTGCTCATTTACGCCGGCGGCGAGGAGCCCTATTGTGAGTTTGCCGGCAACATTAACGACTTACGCCTGCCGGAGAGTCAGGCCGGCGAGCTGAAGCTTCTTTCGAAAGCGCAGCCCCCGCTCGTGTTTGTGCTGATTTCGGGCCGGCCGCTCATTGTAACTGAACAGATTAAAGATTCGGACGCCATGCTTTTTGCAGGCCTGCCGGGCTTTGAAGGGGCAGAAGCGATTGCGGGTATCATCAGCGGCAGGTTCAATCCAACCGGGAGGCTTCCGTTCTCGTACCCGGTGCACCCGAACCATTTTCTCCCATACAACCACAAGAAGAGCAGCATCTACCATTTCGACATTGACAATGCCAACCAGATTATTCAGAAAGAGGATAGCTACACCCCATATCCGTTCGGATTTGGCCTGAGCTATACTACATTCCGGTATTCCCGGTTCAGGCTCGGCACCAAAACACTTTTGCAAAAAGGTACTTTAACCGCAGAGATCACGGTTACCAACACCGACAGCCGGGAAGGCACAGAAACCGTGTTATGGTTCATTTCTGCCCATAAGGGACGGATTTCAAGGCCCGTGAAGGAACTGAAGCATTTTGAACAGGTAAGCCTTAAGCCCGGAAAGTCCGCAAAGATGAGCTTCACTATAACCCCCGATCATCTCTCCTACCCCGATGAGAATGGCAAGCCAATTCTTGAACCGGGAACGTTCAGCCTCATGGCCGGCGGACTAAAAGAGAATTTCTGTTACGAGGGCTAAGCTGTTTTTTTTAATAACTTATCTCTTGCACTTTTGCCTTGATGCAAAAGTGCCAAAAAATCAAGGCGATGAATTCCCGAGACGTTCGCTTCGGCTGCGCGGTACGAATCCAAGGCCCCGCCTTAATGGCTAATATTTCGTGGTCAATTTATACCCTGCGTGGCTTAGGATTCGTAATGCACCGCTCCGCCTTGCGAACCGCGAATTCAAGGCCGAGAAAACTCATTAGAAAAGCAGACCTTCTTTGGTAGAATACGGGCTAAAATTGTTTAGGGACTTCTAAACATTCATTTTCAGAGGCGTAATCTATCAATTATTAATACAAGAAAATTTCACTATCAAAAAGTGCAGAATACAGGAGTTTTTTGTGCTATTCCGTGCTTCCGTGGCAATCATTTGCTATAATTCTCATAGGAAGAAATTTCGGTTTCAATTCCTAATCTCATCGCAAAAATTTCACGGTAAAAAATTCAAACCCTTGCTAAACGCTTCGTTATCAAAAACCGTTAGGTGGCATGACGATAAGTGACCTGAAGATGTAATCGTCATTCGAAAACCTGCAATTAATCCTTAGTTCGATTTAATAAAATGACAATTGGGAGGACTCCCCTCCTTTATAAGGAGGGGTCAGGGGTGGTTCAAAAATTTTTTCAGAGTATTTAGCTTTACCGTTGATTTTAAACCGTATCCAACCACCCCCTTTATTTCTTCCTTCTTGAGGAGTGGACTTCTTTGCTAGACGAAAATTACATTTAAACCGAACTCAGCTTTTAAAACCATAACCTGCAATCAGCATCGATGGACCCCATTGCACATACCCTGTTCGGCGCCACCATGGCTGAGGCCGGCCTGAAGCGTAAAACCGCCCTGGCAACCGCAACTCTTGTGATCGGCGCCAACATCCCCGATGTGGATGCTTTAGCCATGTTTGTAAGCAATGATTTCGGCCTCTACTTCCGGCGCGGCTGGACCCACGGCATTCTAGCGCTGATGATCTGGCCCTTATTGCTGGCCGGAGCGATGATCGGCATCGACCGTCTGCTGCAGAAACGAAAGAAGGAGCGGCGGGGTCCGCCAATGAACCGAAGCTGGCTTCTTGCTTGCGCGTTTCTCGGTGTATGGAGCCATCCCCTGCTCGACTGGCTCAACACCTACGGCGTCCGGCTGCTGATGCCGTTCAACGACACCTGGTTTTATGGCGACACCCTCTTTATCATCGACCCCTGGTTCTGGCTGCTGACCGGCGCTGCGGTGGTGCTGGCGCGATCTGAATCGTGGAAAAGTCTGGCCGGATGGATTGTGCTGGGCACGGCCCTCACGGCGCTGGTCACTACAGCTGATATTGTACCATCAGCAGCGAAGATTGTTTGGGGTATAGGAATTGCTTTGATCGCCATATTACGGTGGTCGGGCCGATACCGGCAAGCTGCAGAGCCCATCGCGGCTATCTTGCTTAGCAGTGCTGTACTTTACACCGCATTTATGTACACCGGGTCACGAATGACCGTTTCGCATGCCCGCGCACAGCTTGCGTCTGAGGGCGTGGAGGTTACGGATGTCATGGCCAATCCCCTGCCGGCGCGTCCACTGCAACGTTCGGGCATCGCATCATCGGGCACTCATTACTACCGCTTTGTCGTGAACTGGACAGACCCTGAGAGCTTTGAGCTGATCGGGGATCCAATTGCCATCGAACCACCCGACAGCATCGTGGAGGCTGCACTGGGCTCACCCGATATCCGCGGGCTGATGAACTGGATCCGCTTCCCCCACTACGAAGTGCGCCGGCTCGATGACGGCTGGCGGGTCATCATCCGTGATTTGAGGTACGTTGATCCCGAACAGGAATCGCTTACCCCCACCGGAATCGGCATGGCATCCGTGGACCTGGACGAGGAGCTGCGGGTGATTGGAGTGAGGGATGATGGATGATTATTTATTGTTGATTTGGCAAAACATGCTTTTGCCCGCAATTCACTTTACAAAGCTTATTCTTCAACTATAGAATAGTTGCCTTGCCAATTGTGACGCCTGGAAGTTCCAGACTGAACTCAAAAAACATCTTCTTACCTTGTCGGTAGTTAGTTGATAAAGCTCTATTCAGTCAAAGATCTGATATTATTTGTGTTGGTGGTGGGTTTGAATTATTATCGGGTAAGGTCAATGGCTTATTGATTGTCCACAAATACATGTTATACTGCATACACAGTTTGTCACCAAACGCAATCCTGAATAGAGAAAACTGCTGCTTTTGTTTAAATTTCCCTAAACAGCACGAATTGTAATTCAATGAAGGTATCAGATCTTAAAACCAAAGAACTTGAGCAGGCCTGTAAAGACTTTCAGGTTAAGGAACTCTATGTTTTCGGTTCTGTAGTTTCCGGGGAGCTGTCTCAGCAAAGCGACCTGGATTTTTTAGTGGTATTCAACAGATCGGGTTTTGAAGGTGCTTTTGACCAGTTCATGGGATTAAAAGATAGGCTTGAAAAGATCTACGAGAAACCGGTTGATTTAATTCATCTCAAAAAATTCCGAAATCACCTTTTTGAAGAAGAAGTGCACAAGTCTAAAACACTTCTTTATGCCGCATAGTGCCAGAAAGTTATTGCTTGATATAAGTCTCTCCTGTTAGGAAATCATGGAATTTACTGAGGGAAAATCCTATGAAGAGTTTCAAGAAGATCGAATATTACAACTGGCCATTGAACGAGAATTCGAAATAATTGGTGAAGCCTTATTCCGGTTGGAGAAAGTGGAACCGGGTAAATTGGCTGACAAGATCCCTGAATATCGAAAGATCATCGATTTCAGAAATATACTGGCACACGGTTATGATATTATTGACATTGCTGCCATGTGGGATTTCGTGCAAAACCGGGTTCCTGAATTATTGGAAAAGGTTCAGAATTATTGAAAGAAACCTAAACAAGATCATTGCTGCTGTTAATAGCAAAAGCAGCCACGCCGCTTAGCCGGCAGACCTTTATTTACCATTAAGATTCAAATCAAGATTTATTCCCTCCCACCCCAAAAAACAGCCCTCAGAAATGGTGCCCGGATTTGATTATTTTCAATGTATGAAGCTCTTCCGATACAGCATTCCGGGCGTTATCCTGGCGGGATTCCTGCTGTTGGCAGTGGTTCAGACAAGCACTGCCCAGGAGCTGCAGCGCTTCTCTTTCGACTCCCGGCACATGGGAACGCAGATCAACATAATCCTTTATACGGTGGATGAAACCGTGGCATTTCGCGCGTCAGAGGCTGCTTTTGAAAGGATTGAGGAGCTCAACCAGATCATGAGCGACTATATCTCAACAAGTGAAGTAAACAGGCTTTCAGAAAAATCGGGGTCCGGCGAATGGATGAACATCAGCGGCGACCTGTATGATGTACTGAAAATATCTGTACAAATTTCAGAGATCACGGGCGGACTTTTTGATGTAACCATGGGGCCCGTAACCCATGAGTGGAGATACATACGGATGATGGGCGAACCGGAACTGCCGGATGATGAACAACTGAAGCGTTTGCTCGATAGAGTCGGTTACCGGCACATAGAATTTGACGGGCAGACCACATCGGTGCGTTTGAGACGAGAGAACATGCAGCTCGACCTGGGCGGGATTGCCAAAGGGTATGCTGCGGAAAAAGCCATTGAAAGACTCATGGAATTTGGCATTGAATCGGCGCTGGTAGATGCAGGCGGAGACATCACGGTATCGGCACCGCCGGCCGGCCGTGAAAGCTGGACAGTGGCCGTGCCCAGGGGAATTACCGACGGTGAACGATCGATGGCATCGCTGAAACTGCGCGATAAAACGGTTACCACATCCGGGGATATGTATCAGTTTGTGGTCATTGATGGCGTGCGATATTCTCACATTATCAATCCAAAAACCGGGCTCGGGACAGCCCAGCGAATCCAGGCAACCGTCATTTCAGACAGCGGTATGTATGCCGATGCCCTAGCCTCCGCATGCACGCTGATGCAGCCGGACGAATGCCTGGAACTGATCAACGGAATTGACAATACCGAAGTGATTTTCTTCCGGGCAAGGAATGGAGAGATTGAAGAATGGTCGACCGATGGTTTTGGCCGTTTTATGGATTAACCATCATGGAAAATTGTGATAAATAAAGTGAGTTCGATATAAGAATTTTGGAAAAAGCGTCTCCCCTCCTTCGTAAGGAGGGGCCGGGGGTGGTTACAACTCTTTGAGCAAGACTCAAGTTGAGAAATTAGCTCATTGGCCTTTTTCAACCACCCCTAAATCCCCTCCTTGAAAAGGAGGGGACTTTTTCATTGCCAAATTTAAGGATCTTATCTCGAATACACGTTACTTAAATTCAAACCTCAAAATCATCGGCTTTCAGGTAGGCCTCTATCAATCTCAGTTCGCCTTCTTTTCCTTCACCCGATTTGCCGTGTTCCATTCCCACAATTCCGTCAAACCCCTTTTCATACACAAACTTAAAAATGTTCCTGTAATTCACCTCGCCGGTGTATGGCTCACGGCGGCCGGGATGATCGCCCACCTGTAAATAAGGGATTTGGTCCCAGGCCCGCTCCATGTTCGGAATCATATTCCCTTCGGTAATAGCCTGGTGATATGCGTCGTACAGAATTTTGCATGCCGGGCTGCCAACATGTTTACATATTCTGTACGCCTGCGACGTTTTGGTGAGAATCATACCGGGGTGATTGTGAAGCGTGTTCAGCGGCTCAATCACCATGGTTAAATTGTGAGGCTCCAGAATTTCAGCGGCCCGTTTCAGTGCATCGATCACGTTCAGCTCCTGGTAGTCCTTGTCAAGGCGGAGATCAACGTGGCCGGGTACAACCGTCATCCATTTTGCGCCCACTCTCCGGGCTACATCAACAGACTCACGGATTTCATTCAGAAAACGATCTCTCATTTCCCGGTCGCCACTGCTCAGGCTTGGTTCGCTCCAGTAAATGGTGTGTGCCACAAACACTCCCATTTCCATTCCAGAATCACGAAGCTGCCGCCCTATTTGTTCCTGCATGTCCGTGCTGCGGCCTTTCATGCCGTTATCCTCAAGCCCTTTAAACCCGAGATCAGCCATATACTTGAGCTGATCTATCAGGCTGCTTCCCGCATGGTTTTGAAACATCCCAAAATGAGGAGCATACTTTAGCTTGAAATCGTGCTTTTGAAGCAGGTCCGACGCTTTCAAAGTGCTTTGTTCAAATTGTGACAGGCCGGTTCCTGTGGCAAAAGCCGTGGTGGCGTACAGACTGTTTTTTATGAAGTTTTTTCGATCCATAGGGAGAGAAGTTTTTATGGCATTACGATTACGACTCCTTATATAGCGAAAAATCGGCATAAAGTCTTCGGATTGACAATGCCACGCCATGGATGGGATCTTTTTCGGATTGTTGCCCTGAAAAAAGGGCAAAAAAAAGATCCGCACAGAAGCCTTTGTTCTGCACGGATCTCAATGACGGGATCTGATCTTAATGAGGTTCGGATACCCCCGGCACAGGCACGGGATAGTAGCCGTTCTCATCCGGTTTCACAGGAGGCTCCATATCCGGGCCAACGTAGTCTGGCATGAGCTGGGCGTTGGAATTGATGGCGTCATCCCAGGTGATCATTCTGCCTGAGTAGGTAGCCATTCTTCCCATGATGGCCGTCATCGTGGATTTCGCCCCGTAATCTGTATCGTCGATCACCTCACCTTTGCGGATGGCGGCGAACAGCTCATCGTGCTCCTGCTGATACGGATTCGGATCATCCATGCCATCATGTTCATAGCGTACGATGCCGTTATAATCGCGGATAACAGCGTTGTGGCTGCTGTCAAGAACAACCGTTCCGCGTGACCCCTGCAGGTGTTCAGCCACCCGCGAAAAGGTGTTTCTCTGATGGCGGCACTGAGCCGAGATAATTGCACCGCTGGGATAGGTATACTCTACAAAGTGGTGATCGAAAATCTGGCCAAACTCCTTGCCGGTTCGCACTTCGCGCCCTCCCATTCCCTGTGCGGTTACAGGGTACTCACCGATATACCAGTTGGCAATATCAATGTTGTGTATGTTCTGCTCAAGCTGCAGGTCTCCCGCCAGCCATGTGAAATAGAACCAGTTGTGAACCTGGTACTCCACTTCCGACATCCACGGTTCGCGGTGCCGCACCCAAACGCCGGCATCATTCCAGTACACCTGCCCCGAGATGATTCTTCCAATCTCATTGTCAGAGATTCGTTTAAAAGCTTCACGATAGTTTGTCTGATATCTGCGTTGCAGGCCGAGCACAACATTCAATTTCTTCTCTCTTGCAATTTCGGCGGCATCCAAAAACTTCCTCACGCCGGGAGCATCCGTTGCAATGGGCTTTTCACAGAACATATGGACACCGGCTTTCACGGCTTCCTCAAAGTGAGCGGGTCGGAACCCGGGAGGAGCGGCTAAAATCACAACGTCGGCAAGTGGAATGGCGTGTTTGTACGCATCAAAGCCCACAAACTTATGCTCTTCGGGTACATCCAGGCGGCCGGTTTCAAGGTGACGCTGAGCAAGCGTGTCGTAACACGAATCGAGCCTATCCCTGAAGAGGTCGGCCAGGGCTACAATTTTTACTCCGGGATCGGCATTCAGCGCCTGGTTGGCAGCTCCCGTTCCCCTGCCGCCGCAGCCGATTACGGCCACTTTGAGGGTATCATTTCCGGCGGCGTACGCGCTCTGGCCAACGGGAAGCGAGCTTAAAATAAATCCGCCCCCTGCCGCAAGTGTCGTCTTTTTCATAAAGTCGCGCCGGCTGATTCCTTTTTTAAAAATATCCTTGTTTTCCATCTATGTCTCCAATCATTTGGTTTTTAAAGTTCTGCCCATTTCCCGGGTTCTTGTTTTGGACTGTGAGGTTCTGTGTTAATTTTGGTTGGTAAATCTCAATTCGAGCAACAAAAAGTCTCCCCTAATAAGGGGAGATATAGAGGGGTGTTTCATTTACGTGCAATTACCGTGTATCGACACCCGCTTCATCCCCCCTTTATTATGGGGATGTAATCTCCCATAAAACGGGGAGTAAAACGAAACCGTAGGGGTGACACCCCCCTGTTCGCTCCGCTCACTTCCCCCCTTCATATGGGGGAGTATTCCACACAAATCAACATAAAACCAATTTCAATTATAGTCCTGGATCGCCTCAATCCAGTATTCTTCCATATCCTCTGGCGATTCAGGCTGATTCATTGGCTTCACCACCCTGAACCCGATGTTAAAGGCATTTGTATGCCACCAAAGGCTTTTCGGCAGCTGCGGATCGTCCCGCTTCCAGTTTGGACTCGATCCCCTTCGCTGGAAACAACTGGCCTGGTCTGCACCGTCGAGCCACGAGCCGCCGCGCACTGCACGTGGATACAGCTCAACCGGCCTGAACCACGGATTCACCGCCGGTTCACCATCCAGGCGTTCAAAATAATCTTCATGATACTGGTCGAAGGTCCACTCCGCCACATTCCCCAGCATATCGTGAATGCCCAGCGAATTGGGTTGTTTACTGCCCGGCCGGTGATAGGTACGTCCGCTGTTTTCCCTGTGCCAAGCGAACTGGTCTACATTACCGGAGTGCCCTTCGCCATCAATGCCCCCGCGGCAGGCAAGCTCCCACTCCGCTTCGGTGGGCAGCCGGTAGAAATTTCCCGTTTTAACAGTGAGCCACTTCGTAAACATGTATGCGGCATAGTGGGTAACATTCACGGCCGGGTAACCGTCCGTTCCCATACCGCGCGTTAAATCACCCCAGGATGGTGACGGCGTTGAAATAACATCGGCGGGAATATCAGCCTCGCGCAACACCTCAAGCACCTCATCGGTCAGCGTGGGTGAAGAGATGGCATCTGCATCAATATCCACGCCATAAAATGTTTTAAACAAATCCCTTCTCAATCCTTCGAGCGATGCATCTGCAAACTCATTGAACAGATCCCAGGTAATCACATACGTACTGATCCAGAACGGATCTACCGCCACCTCGTGGCTGCCACCGTGTTCGTCTGACCCCATGATGAATTGCCCTCCGGGAACCGGGATCATCTCAATCGTTTTATCGGTTCCCTCTATTGTTTGCGAAAACACCTCAAAAGGCATTGGATCGGTTTCATGATGCATTTTTGCGTCCGCAAGTACGAACCCGGTGAAAAGAGTTACGATTAGAAAAAGCAGGCCGGGAAATGACTTAGCATGGACATCCATAATAAAAGAATTTGACAAATCATTGATATTCATTACGAATATAATCCCCCATTTTGATCTTTAAAAATATAGGGGTATCCCTGAAATATATTGGCTGCAGGTATTTCGATGTTGAGTTTTCATACTTATACCTGTTGGGTAAAGGCTTTTGGATAGCCTGAATATTGATCACATTATTCCCGGGTTTTTAATCCGATAATTTTAGTATGTTGAAGCATTCTGAAACCAACTACCTGCGCTTTACAGGATTTCAATATGAAATCTGCTTTTCCATATCCATTGTTGATAGCCATGGCATTCACCATATCGGGCGGATGTGCGCCGGATGAACTAAAGCCTCCCCCGGTCACGGAATCGGAAAACCTCAATAACCTTCTCACCGATGCACCAATTGTCTGGATTAACCTGAACCATGCAGAAATTGATACCATCATCATACCTGCTGAACAGATTTTCGAGGAACGCCTTTTCGTTAACGAATCACTTTATGTGGCAAACCCGATCCAGATCAAAACATTTCAGGATCGGCTGGTTATAATTGAATTCGCTTCCGGGAATGTAGCCGCCACCGGCCGGGATGGAATTCCTGTACAAACCATTGGCCGAAGCGGACGCGGACCCGGAGAGTTCGAGCGGCCTATTGCCGTGATGAGCAATGGAACACATCTTTTTATTTATGATGATGGCCTTAAACGAATCAGTGTGTTTGATGAGGGCTTTATTCTTACAGATACCTTTAGCTTCACGGATGCTCATTATTTTAATAATAAATTTCGAATGAGCGAACGGCATCTTGTTCATCAAAACAACAATGCATCCGGATTTCATGCTTCAGAACCGGACGGCAACCTGCTGCACGTCCGGCAAATAGAATACCCCGATTCGGTTATTTTTGAGGCAATGCCCCGTATTGTCCCCACCGGCATGCATCCGGGTGCATACAATAACCTGTTGATTTCTGTAAACAGTAAAGATGAAATCCTGGCGGCATACCCCGGCCTGCCCTACCTGTTTCTGTACCGCGATTTTAGCCACGAAATAACCATTGCCCTTGAGGCTGTTTATTTTGATACAACAGAAAACCCGGGTCTGCGCCCGTATCCGCCCCTTGACAACGAAGGTGTTCGTGTAACCGGCGTACTGAATCATATTTACCTGAAAGATGACGGAGACATTCTGATCACCAGTTTCAGGCTGCTTCACCATTTAAAGCCGCAGCCCGACGGAAGTTACACGCATCATCGCTCCTACTGCCTCATCAGGGAGGATACCGGCGAACAGATCATGACAATCCGGGATCTGGACTTTTTCCCTGATGACCCGGACCGAATGTATGCCATCGGCTGGGGGTTCATTTTCGAGCTTGAACTGCCGGATTGAATTGAATTACCGCTATGTGAAAAGACCAACCACTGGGACTTTTTAACAACTTAGTGAGATTTGAACGTGACAAAAATCAGTTCTTCTCCTTTGGTGACAGGAACTGCCCAGTTGCGATTAATCCGTTAGATGATTCACTACTCTGAATAACGATTTAAACCTGCAATGTTACTTTATTAATATTAGCTGCATTTACGAAGCTGTGTGGTTTTTTAGAGAAAAACATTGCGGATTTTCGATCACTTACCATATCCCCTAACCACCTCAATCACCTTCTCCAGGTCCACATCCACCGCCTGGAAGTGGAAGGTAGCCCGGATGGTTTTCGGACCAAAGGGAATCATTCCCACACCTGAAGCAGCAAAGGATTTGAGCACCTCTTCCGCCGTTCCGCTGTTTACATCGAACAGCACAATGTTGGTTTCAACCGTGGAAAGATCGATCGTGAAAGCAGGATGTTCGGAGAGCGCTTCGGCGAGCTCTCTTGCGCGCCGGTGATCTTCCTTGAGCAGCGGCAGGTGCTTCTCCACCGCATAATCGGCAGCCGCGGCAAGCAAGCCCACCTGGCGCATACCCCCGCCCCACATCTTGCGCAGGCGCCGGGCTTTTTTGATGTTTTCCCCTGAGGCCAGCATCATCGATCCCACAGGTGCTCCCAGCCCCTTGCTGAAGCAGATGGACATGGTGTCGGCAACCGATCCAAAAAATTCCGGCTCCATCCCCGTTTCAGCGATGGCGTTCCAGATGCGTGCACCGTCGAGATGCAGGAAAATGCCGTGCTCATCGGCCAGGTTGCTCAGCTCAATCAGCTCCTCTTTGCTGTAGCAGGCGCCGCCGCCCTTGTTGGTTGTATTTTCAACGGCTATGACGCGGGTGTGAGGATCCCAGTCGTTGGCCGGGCGAATAGCCGATGCCGCCAGTTCCCGCGACAGCTTGCCGCGATTACCCTTCAACGGACGAAGCTGCACCGATGACAAATGTGCCGCAGCTCCCGATTCGTAGTTGAAAATATGGCCCAGTTCATCAATGATCACCTCATCACCCGGCCTTGTGAGCACCGCCACACAAAGCTGATTGCTCATGGTGCCGCTCGGCACAAACAGCCCGGCCTCCATCCCGAACATCGCCGCCATCTTTTTTTCAAAAGCATTTACCGTGGGATCTTCCGAAAAAACGTCATCCCCCACCTCCGCTTCGGCCATGGCCTTAAGCATGCCGGGCGTGGGACGTGTTACGGTATCACTGCGAAGGTCGATCATTCAATTGGTGATTGTTGATTGTTGATTGTTGATTTATGGTAATGGGCCATGAATACGTTAAGAGTTCAGCACTATCCTTCCAGGGCTATCTCAAGACTCACGACTCACGACTCACGACTCAAGACTCAAGACTCAAGACTCAAGACTAATAAGTAAAAAATCCCTCACCGGTTTTGTCGCCAAGTTTGCCGGCGTCAACCATCTTCACGAGGAGCGGACACGGGCGGTATTTGGGATCCTTGAATCCGTCGTAAAGTACATTCAGGATATCGAGACAGACATCGAGGCCGATGAAGTCGGCCAGGCGCAGTGGTCCCATCGGGTGGGCCATACCCAGTTTCATCACCTCATCCACGTGCACCGGTTCGGCTACACCTTCATGCACGCAGAAAATCGCCTCGTTGATCATCGGCATCAACACACGGTTCGATACAAACCCAGGGAAATCGTTGGCCGGCACGGGCACTTTGCCCAGCTTCTTTGAGGTTTCCATGATGGCATCGGTCACAGATTTCTCTGTCTCAAGGCCGTTTATCACCTCAACAAGCTTCATTACCGGCACGGGATTGAAAAAGTGCATCCCGATAAATTTGCCCGGCCTCTTCGTAACAGCCGCCAGTTTTGTGATGGAGATAGATGAGGTGTTACTGGCCAGAATGGCGTGTTCGGGAGCGTGCTCGTCAACCTCGGTAAAGATCTTCTTTTTCAGCTCAAAATTTTCGGGAACGGCTTCTACAATCAGATCGGATTCCATCACGGCACCGGGAATATTCAGGTGCGGCTGGATGCGGTCGATCGCAGCCGCCTTCTCCCCTTCGCTGATCTTCTCCTTGCTCACCATCCGGCTCAGGTTTTTATCGATGGTATTGAGCGCACGATCGGCAAATTCCTGTTTGGTTTCAACCAGCTTCACATCGTATCCGTTAAGGGCAAACACATGTACAATTCCGTTGCCCATGGTTCCACCGCCTATCACGGCCACTTTCTTAATTTCACTCATTGGTAAGCTCCTTTACATTGATTTATTCAATCTTCGTTTCATTCGGCTTTGAGAGTATGTATTTTGGCGGGAACATTCAATTGTAACTGCCACTTATTTCGATTTCTTCCGCCAGAAAACATGAGGCTCTTTCTCAGAATTTCACTGTTCCTCTTTCTCCTGCTTGCCGGTGTAGTGATCATCGGAATTTACTGGACCTTCTACAAACCGCTGCCCAATTATTCTGCCACACTGAATCTTGAGGGCCTCAGCCAACCGGTTGACGTGCATTGGGATGCGTTCGGAGTTCCGTATGTACACGCACAGAACGACGCCGACCTTTATTACACCATGGGTTACATCCACGCTCAGGAGCGGCTCTGGCAGATGACACTTACCCAGCTTTCAGCCGAAGGCCGCTTTGCCGAGTTTTTCGGTGAAGAACTGGTTGAAATCGACAAATTTCAAAGAACCATCGGCTTCTGGAATACGGCACAGAATATTGAGCGTGAGTCAGATCCTGTACTTATAGCGGCACTCCAGAGCTATGCCGATGGAGTGAACACCTATGTCCGTAACAATCGCAGGAATCTGCCTATCGAATTTTCGCTGCTCGATGTGGAGCCGATTGAGTGGACCGTTACGCACTCCATCGCACTTACACGGCTGATGGCCTGGGACCAGAACATTCACTGGTGGAGCGAGCTGGTGTACGGTTTCCTTGGGGAAATCATGGAGCCGCAGCGCCTTCAGGAACTGTTTCCTGTGTATGATGACCGCTATCCCACAACACTGACCGACACGCAGAGCCGTAATCTCGCTTCATCACTTCTTCCGCTCATCGATACGGAATTCAGCAGAAGAAAACTGCTTTCGATGGAGGGAGTTCAGGTGGGCAGCAATGCCTGGGCACTGCGTGGTGAAAAGACGGAATCGGGGTATCCCATTCTGGCGGGTGATCCTCACATGGGCCTCAACATGCCCGGCTTTTGGTTTGAAGTTCACCTGTCGGCACCGTCGCACAGCATAACCGGCGCCACCATACCCGGCACACCTTTTGTGGTTCTTGGCAAGAACGATCATCTGGCATGGACCATCACCAACATGATGGCTGATGTGATCGACTTTTTCATTGAAACCACCGACCCTGATAACTCTGGACTTGTCGTTATCAATGCTGGTAACTCTCCGGTACAAAGTGAACCTTTCCGTTACCGCGATGAATTGATTCGCGTAAAAGGGCAGGATGAAATCCTTTACAGAGTTCGAAAAACAAGCAACGGGCCAATTGTAAGTGATCTGATTGGATCGGAGGTATTCGACCATGAGAAACTCATCTCCATGGCATGGACCGGAAACAGGGTCAGTCATGAGGGCCACGCGATATACCGGATGAACCGTGCCGGCTCGATCGAAGAGTTTGAATCTGCTATTCAAGAGTTTAAGTCACCTGCGATGAACATCACCTATGCCGACCGTGAAAACAACATCGCCATTTTCAGCGCGGCGGGCATACCCACCAGAGACTTCAATCCCTTACTGTTTCGTGACGGCAGCGATCCCGAGTACCGCTGGTTTAATGACATTCCATACCTTCAGCTTCCAAGGATCGTAAACCCGGCTTCCGGTTTTGTAGCCCACGCAAACAACAAGCTGCATACAGACAGCTACCGGCACCACATCGGTTCCTTCTGGGCGCCGCCGTCACGCATTATGAGAATCAGTCAGATGCTCGAATCGGGAAGCGCCTTTACCGTCGATCAGGTACAGCGGCTTCAGTACGACTCCTTTTCCGAGCACGCCCGGGAAATCACAGAAGAAATACTGCCCATTTTACGAACCGCCGGCTACGACTTCTCCGTTGTAATACCCTACCTCGAAAACTGGGATTATCTTTACACGCCCTC
>PWWL01000361.1 GCA_003561515.1 Balneolaceae bacterium | reverse complement strand
CCCTGAATGTTGGTTCTGTAGATGATGTTTTGCAAGGTGCCGTGCGCTCAGGTTAGCGCGTCAAAATTTACTATATTTCCGCCAAAATAGAAGCAACCATCAGAGAAAACCTTTTTATGATTTATAACTCAATTATTGACGTAATCGGCGACACCCCGCTGGTACGGCTGAACCGCGTTACCGACGGACTGAAACTGACCATTGCCGCCAAGGTAGAGTACTTCAATCCGGGGCAGAGTATCAAAGACCGCATTGCGCTGAAAATGATTGATGATGCCGAAAAGAAAGGACTCATCAAGCCGGGAGGTACCATTATCGAGGGCACCTCGGGCAACACAGGCATGGGCCTGGCGCTTGTGGCGGCTGTGCGTGGGTATAAGTGCATTTTCACAACAACAGATAAACAGAGTAAGGAGAAGGTAGATCTGTTGCGGGCTTTGGGAGCTACTGTAAAGGTCTGCCCAACAAACGTGGAACCGGACGATCCAGAGAGCTATTATTCGGTAGCCAAACGGCTGAGTGAGGAGATCCCGAACTCATACTATCCAAACCAGTACGACAATCTCAGCAACACGCAGGCCCATTACGAAACCACGGGACCCGAAATCTGGGAGCAGACCGATGGAAAAGTAACCCACTACGTGGCCGGCATGGGCACGGGCGGCACCGTTTCGGGTGCGGCCAAATTCCTGAAGGAGAAGAACGCCGGCGTGAAGGTGATCGGTGTGGACAGTGTGGGCTCGGTGTATAAAAAATATTTCGAAACCGGGAAGTTTGACAAGAGTGAGATAAAGCCCTACATCACAGAAGGAATCGGGGAGGATATTATCCCGGAGAACGTCAACTTTGACCTGATCGATGCCGTGGAGCAGGTGGGCGACAAAGACGCCATGCAGATGACGCGTCGCCTTGCCAAAGAGGAAGGCCTTTTTATCGGTGGTTCGTGCGGTGCGGCGGTAGCAGGCGCCCTGCGGTATGCCCGGAACAACAACCTCGGCGAAAACGACCTGATGGTGGTAATACTGCCCGACAGCGGCACACGCTATGTGTCGAAAATTTACAACGACGACTGGATGCGCGAACACGGTTTTATGGAGTAAGCCGCCACAAATCTCAGCACGAAAAAGAGAACCTTTAATTCAAAATAACAGTATGAACCAGAACAAGCCCAAGAAAGGAAAACCGATTGAAATAGAGCTGAAAGAAGATGAGGCCACAGGCACCTATTCGAACCTGGTGATGATCACCCATTCACCGTCCGAATTCGTTTTTGATTTTATCTCCCTGATGCCTGCCGTGCCGAAGGCAAAAGTGGTGAAGCGGCTGGTGCTTACGCCCGACCACGCCAAGCGCCTGCTGAATGCCCTGCAGGATAACATCCGCAAATATGAAACCGAACACGGGCAAATCACGTCCAAGGAGAAGTTCGACATGCCGTTTAACTATCGCGGACCGAAGCCGGAGGCGTAGTTTTTTAATAGTTGATTGTTAATTTTTGATTGGTGATTTGTTGATGCCATAATACAGGTGATGTTCTTTCGGAGGATAGTTCGGTCTTTCGGGATATCGTTCTATAGTAATGGTCTATCTACCGACCAAAAGTAACTCCGGAAAATGGTATTAACGATAGTTCAATTTATACCATGAGATGCTTCCATATACTTCAGCAGGAAACGTTCCGGCCGGAACGTCTGGTCGGTAGCCTGGATGTGCGAAGATCCGAAATGTCCCCGAGCCCAAAACCTGATCAACGCCCAATTCAGAATCGAGGGGATTACGGGAGAATCCGACAACGAAACTGCAGATCTCTGCTTAGTTTAGATTGAGAAAGATCAGAGCTCAGAAATCGAGTAATCACAGATCACAAACCAAACCGCTACTTCTTCGCTGCCAGAAGCATTCCCAGGCCAAGAGTGAGGAATACCGCATGCGGGAAAATGGCGGCAAATTCCGGTGTTACTGTGCCGGCGATGCCGAAAGGCTCAATGATTTTTATGAAGGCGAGGTACACGAAGCTGATAGCCAGTCCCATGGCAATGTAAAACCCCTTGCCGCCTTTTCGGCGCTCAGTTGCCAGTGCAAAACCGATGAGGCACACAACCAAGATTGAAATCGGGTACGCCATTCTGCCATAGAGCTGAACCATGGGCAAGGTAACGCCGCCTGCGCCAATTCTTCGTATCGATTCAATGTATTCCAGCGCTTGAGGATAGGTGAGCTGGTAAATATCCGAGGAGCGCCTGGCAAGATCGCGCGGCAGTATATTCATCTCAAGGGGCCCGCGCGGCGTTACATTTTCTGTAAAACCAACCTGATCAAAGATCCTCTCATTTAAGCTATCAGTTACCCATTGCGAGGTCGAATCAACCCAGGTGATGCGGTTGGCATTTATAGATCGTCGTATTTCATCTCCGTTAAATTCAATAAAAGTTACCGTATAGCCAATATTATGGTTTGGGTCGAAATACTCGATATTTAAAATGGTGCTGTCGGAATCCTGCCGGAAAATTCCGCCCCGGTCAAGCCGGTCGCTCGTTCCCGATAAATACTGCTGCTCGAACGCAATCCGCTCCGCATTCGATTCCGGAATTACAAATGCGTCGAGATAACTGATGAGGGTAGCCACGCAAAGCCCGAAAAAAAGATAGGGCATGGCAAGCCGGTAGAGGCTTATGCCGGAGGATTTGATCGCAATGATCTCAAGCCTTTCGGTCATCTGTACGGTCAGATACAGACACGCAATCAGGACCGCAAGCGGACTTATAAGCCGCATCATTTCAGGGATGTAGTGCAGATAATACTCTCCCCAAATCTGATAAAGCGAAGCACCCCGGTCAACAAAATCATCGCTGTTTTCGGAAAAGTCGACCAGTATATAGATACAAATCAATACGGCGGTCACAAATACCGATATCGTTAGCAATCTGAAAAAGATATATCGGTCAAGCTTCCTCATTTATCCCGGTTCCAAAGGTTGGATATTCTGAACGAAGTACTTACGTGCAACGTGAGCAAAATACCCGCAAAGAGCAGCAAAATATTAATTCCCCACATTCCAATAAATGGAGAGATAATCAACCTGTCGGCCAGCTTTTCACCCTGAATAATTGCGATAAAGTACACGGTTAGTACACCGGCACTAATCAGGGCGGCCACGCCGATGTTGCCCTTGCGGGTGAGCATACCGATGGGTGCTCCGATTAAAACAAACACCACACAGGCAAAGGGAATAGACAGCTTTTTATGAACTTCTACCAAGAATTCAGCAATACGAAAATCGCGCCATCCTGAATTGGAACGATAGTTATCCATTTCTGAGCGGTAGCTGTCGATGGAGTTGATGGCCCGGTTCAGGGTCCCGATTTTCTGAGCCGGATTGATGAGGTGCTGCATGGCAATAAAATTCGGCTCATATACAATCAGCGTATCCGGATCACTAACTTCCGACATCCTTATCGATCTGGAAATACTGGATTTGAAGGGCAATACTTCATTCTGGCCCGTTATCTCCGTGAATCTCTCATATTCTCTCTGTTTTTCCGTTCTTAGGGAGTCGATAACAGCCAGCATGGCCTGTGCACTCATGGTGCGGTCGGTACGGCTGCGCTGATCAGGGTTCGATCTGGAGAATGCGAGATCGGAAAGGTCAAAACTCATTCGGTATTTGTTAAAATGAGTTCGCTCCAATGTCTCCTCATTTCGTCGTTCTCCCGGAATTTCCCTGAGTATGGATCCATCATATAAAAACAGCGAAAGCGTGTATTGATCGGGGCTTTCAAGCCAGCCCCGGTCCGCAGATATGACAGCCCTTCTCCGCTCATCCGAACGCGATTGAAATACGCGCACATCATAGAGGGAGTCCGTTTCAGCATCAATTTCTTTGATCAGAAATGTATAGCCGTCCAGATCCTGATAAAATGTGCCCGGCTGAAGGTCGAAAGCCGGTTTTTGCATGCGAATATCCAGGAAAAGAGAACGGGCCTTGTGGTTGGCTTCGGGCAGCACGTAGTTCGAAAAATACGCAGTAAAGCCAAAGAGAAGAATGCCAACCGCCAAAACGGGCCTCATCAGCATAAAAGGGTTAATACCCGCTGCGCGTATCGCTGTGAGTTCATTCCACTCAGAAAATTGGCCAAAGGCCATCAGAGTGGCTACAAGGGTGGCAACGGGAACAGCCAGTACTACCATGTACGCCGTGTTGGTAAGAATCAACTCAATAACAATACCCATTGGCAGACCTTTCCCAACAAGGTTATCCACATGCAGTATTAAAAACTGCATGAGCAGGATAAACATCATCGTGAAAAAGCAAAAAAGAAACGGGCCTACAAGCTTTTTAAGAAGATGTATTTGAACGCTGTTTAGCATTGGGATGAATATAAACGCAAATATGTGTTGTCTGAAATGTTTTAAGATTAATCGGCCGGGCTTAAATATACATCAATTAAACCAACTTTCGACGATGCCAAGCGCTGTAAACGATGTATGGAACAACGGTTTCGACTTTCAACATATTTGGGAATAATTTATTATCCTGCGTACCCATTTGATATTCATGTAAAGCAGACAATCTTCCTATCGACTAAACGCTACGACGCAACTTCATCCGTTGAACGGATTAATATCAAACACGCGGCCCTAATCGGGTAGGCTGGCAATGAAGTAATACCTGTGTCAAGATACTGTCGTTTTTACCGGATTTTGCTGATGGGATTGATCTTCTTTTCAATCAGCGTACCATCGTTGTATGCGCAGCAGGATGGAGGAAATGATACGCAAAGAAGCGATGATGGGGAAAGCGATGTATGGCAGCGAGACCCGGAATTGCAGAACGCTTTCAGAACCGTTTATGGTGATTCTGTTGCACGTCCATACCTGAGGCCGCTGCCAAGGCTCTTTTTTATCACCCTGCCCGCAGAAGAGCTCATCATAGAACGAAGAGCAGACGGAGGGTTTAATCTTGAAAAGCGCATTTCGGGCCAGCGCTCCGGTTTTCCCTCCTCAATGGGATTTTTGGACTATGCACGGATAAAACGTCAGGAAGCGATCAGGGATAACTGGAGCCTTCTGATTCGCGAATCGCTGCAGCGCCAGGACCGCCAGCGCGGACTGCTCGATTTCAGCCTCACAATACCCGGCGGGAGAGAATCGGCTTTTACCACCATTTTTGGAACACCAGAAGTGAACCTGCGCGTGAACGGTGTGGCAAACATGAATGTGGGAGTCTCGGTACAGCGATCCGAAGACCCAAGCCTGCCGCCCGATCAGCAGACCCGTATAGACCCCACCTTCGACCAGAGCCTGCAGTTAAACATCCAGGGTAATATTGGCGACAAGCTCACCATACAGACCGATTGGGATACCGAGCGCCCGTTTGAGTACCAGAACCGGCTCAGTATCCTTTACGAAGGCTATGAGGATGAAATCATCCGCAGCATCGAGATGGGGAACGTAACCATGAGCACCGGGAACTCCTTGATTCGCGGTTCGGGTGCACTGTTCGGGGTAAAGTCGGTAGCCGAGCTGGGTTCGTTCAGGCTCACCTCTGTTCTTTCACAGCAAGACGGTGAGAGTAATGTTGAGACGATACGCGGCGGGTCTCAGGAGCAGCCAATAAGAATCCGGCCTGCGGATTACAGCGATGACCGGCACTTTTTTCTGGACTATTACACTCGTCAGGAGTATGAAACCAGTATGGCTAATCCACAGCAGCTAAGCCAGACGCTGCAGATTGCCGATGCCGAGGTATGGGTGCTCAGGGAGTCGATTCAGGCTGAGGCGGGATCGAGGCTGGCAGTAGCGCTGGCCGATAAGGGTGTTGTTCAGAATCCGGATGATACATACTCAACTCCGAACAATGAGCTGGACCGCTTTTCGCCCGAACTGCTCGATGAGTTCCGGGACCCGCAGGTGGGAGTATCGGCTGAGGATCTCGGTATTGAGGATTCGAGAAATTTTGAAGAGGGTTATTTTACCCTGCTTGAAGAGGGAACAGATTACACGATCAACAAAGTTTCAGGATTTATTTCGCTGAGGCGCGGGCTTGGATCGAGGGAGGTGCTGGCCGTTTCTTACACCTATCGCGGGGCCGGGAATCAGATTGTGAATGTTGGAGAGCTAAACCGCAGCGGTAACGATCGTATCTATCTTAAAATGCTGAGGCCCGCAAACATCTCAACCGAGAGCGACCTTTTCCTGCTTACAATGCGGAACATCTACTCGCTGGGTGTAAGCAATATCAGCCGGGAATCGCTCGAACTCGAGCTGCAGTTTACGGAAGACAATATTGCGCGCGACCGTCTGCCCGGCCGAAGCACCACTTTACTGCAGGACCTTGGGCTCGATCGAGTGGATTCGCAGGGAGCTCTTGAGCCCGACAATCAGATCGATTTTGGCACGGGTACCTTAGACCCGCAAAACGGACTGGTGATATTTCCCTACCTCGAGCCTTTTGGATCCAGAATCAGGGAGGTTCTTGAGGATTCTCCGGCAAGTGAAGATGATATCAACCGACTGACATACTCTGAGCTTTACACGCAAAGGCAGCGGAATGCAGCTCAGAGTTCGAAAAATGGATTTTATCAGTTTTCCGGAACTTCACGCGGCGGCCTTCAGGATAATTACAGTCTTGGATTCGCGCTTGTTGAAGGTTCGGTAAGGGTGTTTGCAAACGGAACCCAGCTGCAGGAAAACGTGGATTATCAGGTTGATTATTCGTTTGGAAGCATCACAATTTTGAATGATCGCTACACTGCCCCTGGTCAGGATATCCGGATTGAGTACGAAAATCAGGCTCTCACATCTATCGAACAGAAAACGTTTACGGGCCTTCGGGCCGAGTACGATTTTACCAACGATTTTCGCCTTGGCGCAACGTTTTTCCGTTTTAGTGAGCGTCCGCTTGATGATAAGATTCGCATCGGTGATGAGCCGATCAGCAACTCCGTACTGGGATTTGACGCGAATGCACGGTTCGACACGCCATTTATGACACGTGCATTAAACTGGCTTCCCCTGATTCAGACCCGCGAACGTTCCGATTTTTCTTTCAGCGGTGAATTTGCGCAGCTGATGCCCGGAGTGTCCGAAACGCGCGCCGTGAGAAGGGCCGTACGGAATAATCAGTTGTTTCCTGATGAGGAGGATGGGCTCTCGTTCATCGATGATTTTGAAGGGGCCGATATCAAAGTAAATCTTTTAAATGCTACTCGCTGGCATATCGCGGCGGCCCCCGCTGCAGTTCCGGGATATGAACCCGATGCGGCCATTTTTGAGGAGGATGATTTTCCCGGCGCGCCGGTGGCAAATCAGCAGTCGAGAATTGAGCGCTCTGATTTGAGGGGTAAATTTTCATGGTACACCATTCCCCGAAATATCAGTTCCATCCTTGGAAGCGTGGAATTCACGCCCGAGTCGGAACCTGTTCGGGTAACGGATGTATTTCCCGGCCGCGAAACCCAAAACCCACAGGAAGAGATCATCAACACGCTGGACGTGCATTTCGACCCTACGTCCCGCGGGCAGTACAACTACAATATGAACCTGCGACAGCTCCTCGAAGATGAGCCTGAACGCACCTGGGGGGGCATGACCACGGTAATTCCCTCTGGGCAGGAAGATTTCACGCAAAATAACATTGAATTTCTTGAATTCTGGGTACAGCCTGTGCTGCCGGGCGGACAGCTTCCCTCTGCTGCTTCCATTGAGGACTACGATGGAAAAATATACATCGACATCGGGCTTGTGTCGGAAGATGTGATCCCAAATTCAAAACTCAATACCGAAGACGGCCTTGCTCTGAACCCGGATAACCTGATTCTCGACAGTCAGGCAAACCCGAGATCGGCGCTGCCTGCAAATCCGCCGCCGCCCGAAGGCCAATTCTCAAACGAAAACCGGGAGCTGGAAGATGTGGGGCTCGATGGGCTTCCAAATGCGAACGGATTTAATGGACTGGATGAAAGAACCGTTTTTGCAGAATTCGTTGAAGAGATGCGAATACAATGGGGAGAAAGCAGCGAAAAATTTCAGAGAATCCAAAACGATCCCTCGAACGATGACTATATATTCTACGGTGAATCGCAGGTGCAGGATCGGCCGCTTCACCGGCGTTTTCACCGGATGCTTGGTTTCCCGGACGGAAATACCCCGCTCGATCAAAGTGAACGGCGTGCGGTCACGAATCGACCCGACACCGAAGGCCTCGTAAATCCTTCTACGGTTAATCTCACCAACACCTACTTCCAGTATGAGGTGGAGCTGAACCCAGCCGATGAATCCAGGCTTGAAATCGGGAGCCCCGGTACATTTATCATCGACCGCGTGCCGGGCAGCCGCCAGCAGGACCGGTGGTACCAGGTACGGATACCGCTCGATGAATTCAAGCGAACAGTGGGCGATATCAATGATTTCCAGAACATCACCTACGTACGGATGTGGATGTCGGGATATAAACAGCCGTTCACACTCAGGTTTGCCTCGCTCGAGTTTGTGGGAAGCCAGTGGCGGCAGGATGAGAACATCAATCTTGAGAGCGACCCGAATGCCGAGATAAGAATCAGTACCATCAATATTGAGGAAAACTCAAACCGAAGGCCCATTCCTTACAGGCAGCCTGCAGGCGGTATCAGGGCCCAAAACCGCGGCTCGCAGCTGCAATCGCTGCAGAACGAACAGTCGATCGTACTTGAGGTAGACAACCTTGGCCCCGGCAACATTCAGATGGTGAAGAGAGTGTACCCCGGAGGCCTGAATTTGTTGAACTACTCAAATATGAGAATGTTTGTTCACGGTGAGGGATTCGAAACCAGGGGAGAAGCCGAGCTCATCATGCGTTTTGGCAACGATCTTGAAAACAACTACTACGAGTACCGGCAGCCGGTTACACCAACCAATCCCAATTTTCCGTGGCAGAGTTTTGATCCGTCTAACAGCGGGCAGCTCGAGCAGGAAGCCGAACAGGTGTGGCTATATGATGAAAACAGCATGAACATCGTGCTTGCAGCGTTCAATCAGCTTAAACAGCTTCGGGACCAGGAGTACGGCAATCAGTTTTCTGAGGTGTATGAGCGCGCCGATATCCTGGAGGATGCCGTGCCGGGTGCCGTTGTGGCCATCCGGGGAAATCCATCCCTTGGCAGGGTTACCGAAGTGGGAATGGGAATCCGGAACCCCTATGATGTCGATAACCAGAATTCGCCGGGATCGCCCAGCCTGAACGCTCAGTTTTGGCTGAACGAACTGCGCGTATCCGGTTTCGATAATGAACGCGGATGGGCGGCAAATGCCAAAACCACATTAAGGCTGGCTGATTTTGCTACCGTTAATGCCAACCTGATAAGGCAAACACAGGGTTTTGGCTCGCTGGATTCAAGATTGGGTCAGCGCAGGGTTAGCAATGAAATGGCATATGACATAAATACGTCCGTGAACCTGCACAGTTTTATCCCGGATCGCTACGGATGGAGTATACCGGTTAGCTTGTCGGCACGCAGGTCGACATCGGTGCCGAAATACCTTCCAAACCAGGGAGATATCCGTTTCACAGATTTTGAGAGCGCTGTAAGAGCCCGAACCGACCTCAATGAAAATCAGCAAGATCTGCTGATTGACCGTCAAATCCGGGAAATCGAGACCTATTCAGAGACGTACTCGGTAAACTTGTCGAATCTTACCAAACGCAATTCACAGAACGCTCTGGCCCGGTATACGCTCGACAATACCACCGTCAATTACGTTTACAACACGCGAAATTCACGCAACCCGGAATACCGGTTCCAGGATAACTGGAACTACAACGCTTCCATACGCTACAGTCAAACTTTTCGCAATGTGAGATATTTGAGGCCGTTTGGCTTTATGCGCGAGGCACCTCTGATCGGTGCACTGGGCGGCATTCAAATCGGACTGATGCCCAATAATATTACCACTTCGGCCAGTACAAGAAGATCTTACGAAGAGCGTTTGAGGCGCGTGCAGCAGGGCCAGGAAGATTTTCCGCTTCAGCAAACGCACAGCTTTACCTACAACACCAATTTCGGATTTGGATATAACCTGACCCCGTCTATCACAACCAGTTTCCAATCGCAGAGCGTTTTCGATTTGGCAAGGGTATCGGTGAGCGATGCAGGGCTTACCGGCATCGACAGCACAGCCTTCAGGCCCGATCCGTCGTTCGATGTATTCCGTGACCTGGTTTCCGGTGACATTTCACCCCGGCGCAGCAGCTATTCAGAAAACTATACGGCCAACTGGCAGCCCAGATTTAACCGGGTGAGCGCACTGAACTGGTTCAGTTACACGGCCCGGTACGCAGGCGGTTACCGGTGGGAAAATTCGCCCTTTGGTTCGAATCTCGGATCCCGGTTGTCCAACAACTTCAGGCTCGATCACACCGTGCGCATGGATACTCAAAACCTGCTCAGGCGTGTTCCCTTTTACAGGAATGCGGAAGATGCAGACCGGCAGGAGCAGCGAGAGCGGCAGACCAGAAGACAGCTCGAGGATGATGAACGTGAGGATTATACCTTTGGTGAACAGGTTACGTATGTAGGGCGCCGTCTTTTCCTGGCACTGTTCAGTATGAGAAGTATCGACATCAACTACAGCGACTCCAAGACATCGTCTCAGGCCGGTTTTGACGGCGGATCACGGTTTTTCGATATGTTTGGCGGTGATACATATACACCGGCATTCGGCTACAGGCTTGGTATTTTCGAACGTATCGACCGCGACCGGCTCATTTCCAATCCGGATGGAACATCGTCGATACAGCTTCCGGCCAACAACACCTTCACCGACAACATCACCATGACCACGCGTCTGAACCCGTTCAACAACGTATCGGTAGACCTGAACTGGCAAACGCAGTGGGATGAACGTACCAGCGAGTCGATCAGCCTGGCTCCCGATAATACGATTACTTCGGTGCGAAGCGCCTCGGGGAATATTACCTCAACTGTGTGGGCTTTTGGATCGGGATACAGTGAACTGTTCCGAAGCCAGCTGCAGACCGCATTCGACGGTATGAGTGTGGACGAGAATTTTATTTCGGGATCGGGAGAGGATAACACCGTTCTGAGTAGCTTGGGCCTTCAGCGCGACTTTCGCCGGGCGTATCTCGGCGGTACATCTTCCGTGGGAGAGAAAAACTTTACGCCGATACCGCTTCCCAATTGGCGCATTAACTGGACGGGTGTAGAGACCTTTATTCCATTTATCGGGCAGTATATGCAGCGGGCTACTCTTTCGCACGCCTACACCGGGCTCTACAGGATGGGCTGGAATCTCACCAACAACCCGGATGAACTCATTTCCAGGCGTCTTGGAGTTTACACCATTGAAGATTTTCGGCCGGAGTTTGACCCCTCTACCGTAAATATCGAAAAGAGGTTTGCTCCCCTGATTCAGCTTAACGTGACCTGGGAAAACGGCCTTCGCACCCAAATTGGATATGAAACAAGCAACATTACCAGCCTCGCCATGTCGAACTCGCAGGTTGCCGAACGGATTTCAAGAGGCCTCCGAATGCAGTTTGCCTATACGGTACGAAACTTCAGGCTGCCATTTTTCCGCCAGCTGACCAATAACTTAGATCTTAGCCTTACCGGAAACTACATCGAAGACACCGAACAGCGCTTCCTGCTTGACGCCGATCTCGAGCGTGCCCTTCGCGACGATGCACAAACAATTAATCGCGATCCCGGCGCCTACACCTTCAACCCGCGTCCCCCCACCGGCCAGACCCGAATCAACGGGGAATTTGTGGTAGGCTATCGCTTTTCTAACACGCTGAACGCCAACTTCATATATGGCTTTAGTCAAATTCTGCCAAAATCATCCAGCACCTTTAAGCGCACCACGCACGATATTCGGTTCAACATTCGAATCAATATCCGGTCTTCTTAGGATTTATTATCTCCCCTCGACTGACGAATGGAACTGCTCAAAATCTTTAGCCTGTCTGAAAACACTCGTCTGTCGAATTCCTAAAGGCTGGGAGTTCGAAACCGGGGAAACTCGTCAGACGACTGAGGGTTTTGGTGTCCCTGGCTGTTCTTTCCCAAAGTCGTCAGACGAGCTCCCCCTTCGACTGACGAGTAGAACGACTCAAAATCTTTAGCCTGCCTGAAAATACTCGTCTGTCGAATTCCTACGGGCTGGGAGTTAGGAACCGGGGAAACTCGTCAGACGACTGAGGGTTTTGGTGACCCTGGGTTCTCTTTCCCAAAGTCGTCAGACGAGCTCCCTCGACTGACGAGTGGAACTGCTCAAAATCTTTAGCCTGCCTGAAAATACTCGTCTGTCGAATTCCTACGGGCTGGGAGTTCGGAACCGGGGAAACTCGTCAGACGACTAAGGGTTTTTGCGTTCCTGGCTGTTCTTTCCCAAAGTCGTCAGACGAGCTCCCCCTCGACTGACGAGTGGAACTACCCAAATCTAAGGCCTGCCTGAAAATACTCGTCTGTCGAATTCCTACGGGCTGGGAGTTCGAAACCCCGGGAAACTCGTCAGACGACTGATGGTTTGGTGATCCTGGTTTTTCTTTCCCAAAGTCGTCAGACGAGCTCCCCCTTCGACTGACGAGTGGAACTGCTCAAAATCTTTAGCCTGCCTGAAAATACTCGTCTGTCGAATTCCTAAGGGCTGGGAGTTCGAAACCCGGGGAAACTCGTCAGACGACTGAGGGTTTTGGTGTTCCTGGCGTTTCTTTCCCAAAGTCGTCAGACGAGCTCCCCTCGACTGACGAGTGGAACTGCTCACAATCTTTAGCCTGCCTGATAATACTCGTCTGTCGAATTCCTACGGGCTGGGAGTTTG
>PWWL01000130.1 GCA_003561515.1 Balneolaceae bacterium | reverse complement strand
GGGACGTTGCACGGGTTTCGTTGCCGCCGTAACCAGTTGTACAGCTATCTGGCCCAGTTCGGTGGCTCCCACGACAAGTTCATACCCGAGGACCTGCTTGAGGCCCCGGTCGCGGCTAGAAGGGCTTTGCTGGATGCGCTCTGTAAGGGTGATGGCCGCCGAAAAGGGGATACATTTACTTATTGCAGTACAAGCCGCAGGCTGGCGCTTGACGTAGAGCGCCTGGCCTTTGGGTTAGGGCATTCCGTCCGCGTGCGATGGGAGCCAGACAGCCGCCCGCAGGCGCTGACAGGGGGCACGTGGTGCGTACATCTTCATTTGCACAACGAGCGGGTAATACACAAAGGACACAGAGCACAGGCGTGCCACTATTATACAGAATACTATACGGGTAAAGTTTACTGTGCCAGTGTTCCAGGGGAGCTGCTGTACTGTAGGCACGGAGAATACGGTGGCCACTGGTCGGGCAACACGACGATCGGTACAGACGTGAGGGCGGCGTTAGCCACGGTAAAGGGCCGGGACAATAAGCTGTACAGTGAGTTCCTTAATGCCTCTACCGGTGAAAAGGAGCTTGTGGACCCGTATAGTATGGCGGACAAGGTATTGGCCTTCCCCGGGGAGCTGTCTTCCGCCAGTGACGAGGTCCGGGCCATCAAGAACGGCAAGGAGCAGACTGTTCACCGCGACGAGGTGGATTATGTGGTTCCCAGTCTACAGCACATGCTTCCCCCCATGGGTAACCTAACCCCTATGCCAACTGCATTCCAGGCTGGGCGCCAATTTTACGCGACGAAGTATTGGAGCCAGTACATGCCGCTTGAGGAGGGTGAGGTACCGCTGGTGGACACGTTGATGCCTGACGGTGACGAGACCGTAAGCGAGCATTACGGGCGGTTGTTGGGGTCGTTGAGAAGTCCTGTCGACGGGAAGGTGGTGTCGAAGGACGACGATAAGCTGGTAATCAGGGGCACGGACGGTAAACGCCACGAGGTGGAGACGGTAAAGAACTTCCCGTTTAATCGGTTATCGGGACTATCTTATACTGCTAATGTAGAAAAGGGCGACGAAGTTACCGCCGGCCAGCCGGTTGCCTACTCCAACTTTACAGATGGGGCTACTGGCGCGTTTAACATGGGCAGGAACCTGCGGACGGGGGTCGTCCCATTTCGCGGGCGGTCATTCGAAGATGCCTATTTAATCTCCGAGGAGGCGGCGCGTAAGCTGTCTACCAGCCGTATGTATGAGTTTGAGGAGGAGGCCCGCCACGGCACGGAGCTGGGCAAGGATAAGTATACGTCCTTGTTCCCCTCTAATTTCAGCCGTGAGCAGTTGAACAAACTGGATGATCAGGGGGTGGTAAAGCCGGGTACGGAGCTTCATTACGGTGACCCGATTATGCTGGCCACGGGGCCGAAGCTGTTAACGGCTGAGGATGCTCAGTTGGGCAAGCTGCACCGGGCATTGCGTACGGCGCGTACGGACAAGGCGATACGGTGGGAGCATGATTATCCGGGGTATGTGGCGGACGTGGCCCATACTCGTTCGGGGGCCAAGGCTAACATAGCGGCGCACGTGCCCGTTAGCGTAGGGGACAAGCTGGCCACCCGCACGGCCATGAAGGGCACGGTAGGTCATATCATGCCCGAGGAGGAGATGCCCAGGGACCCCGCCACCGGGCAGCCCTACGAGGTGTTGTTTAACCCCATGGCTGTTACCAGCCGTGTGGCTTCTAACTCTATACTTGAGTTCCTCCAGGGCAAGTACGCCCAGAAGACGGGGCAGCAGCTTCGAATTCCCGCTGAGCCGCCCGAGGAGGGGTGGGCCAACTGGACCGCGAATAAACTGGCTGAGTTGGGGCTCGATCCCGAGGATAAGATATTTGACCCGGCGATGGGCCGCGAGATCGGGCCTATTACCACGGGTGTGGGCTATTTTTCGGCCTTCCACCACCTGGCGGAGAAGAAGGGCTCCGAGCGGGGGACCGGGGATGTGTCGTACACGCTTGACGAGTTGCCGGCGCGGGGGGGCATGGCAAACCAGGGCGCCAAACGTATGAGCAGGCTCGATGTTAATGCCTTGTTATCCCACGGGGCTGGCGAGGTGCTGAAGGATGCCATGGCCGTACGCGGATCCCGCGACGAGGAGTTCTGGAACGCTCTTAGGATGGGCAGGCCGTTGCCGGAGCCCAAGGTGCCTTTTGTGTACGAAAAGTTCCTCAACACCCTCAAGGCGTCCGGTGTCAACATACGCGACGAGGGGGACACACTCAGGCTCCTGCCCATGACCGACGACGATATAGAGCGGGTGGGGACAGGGCCTATAACAAGCTCGGCGCTGGTGGATAACAATTTGCGGCCGGTGAAGGGCGGCTTATTCGACCCTGCCCGCACGGGCGGGTCCGGGGGCTCCAAGTGGTCCTGGGTGGATTTGACGGAGCCTTTGCCCAATCCTGTGTTTGAGGAGCCCATACGGCGCGTACTCGGCCTGACCGGCAAGGAACTCGACAATATCATAAAGCACAAGGACACGATAAACGGCATGACGGGCGGGGCGGGCATACGTGCCGCCCTGGGCGCCCTTGACGTAGACAAGGAGATCGACAGGTACAAAGAGGACGTTAAACGCAGACGCGGGGCCGGACGGGACCAGGCTGTCAAGGCGCTCCGTTATCTTTCAGCCGCCAAGGAGCAGGGGGTATCCCCCGCCGACTGGACGATCAGCCGCGTACCCGTCCTACCCCCCAAGTTCAGGCCCGTATCCCGCCTGGGGGACATTACGCTCATGGCCGATGTAAACGAGCTGTACAGGGACCTCATAGAGGTGAACAACTCCATAGGACAGTTGTCCCAGGAATTACCGGACGAGGCCATGGCTGATGAGCGGGGGCTGCTGTACGACGCGGTTAACGCTGTATTCGGGCTAGGTGAGCCGATAACGCCGGAAGGGCGCGCACGGGGCCTCAAAGGCGGCATACGCAGCGTAGTGGGCACTCGGCCCAAGACAGGCTGGTACCAGTCACGCGTTATCTCCAAGCCGGTAGACCTGGTGGGCAGGGCGGTTGCAACACCGAACCCCAACTACGATATGGATACGGTGGGCATACCCGAGGACTCGGCGTGGACACTGTACCGGGACCTCATTGCGCGGCGTATGGTTAAGCGCGGGGTGCCTATACACAAGGCGCTTGAGGATATACAGAATAGAACCGCGGGGGCACGAAAGGAATTGGTTAATGAGATGGAGACCCGGCCGGTTATAATAGACCGGGCACCCACCTGGCACAAATTTAACTTCATGGCTATGCGCCCCAGGCTGGTAGATGGGGATACGCTTCAAGCTAACCCGTTAATTACCAAGGCTATGGGAATGGACTTCGACGGTGACCAGGTTAACTTCCACGTGCCTGTTACGGACGGGGCG
>PWWL01000142.1 GCA_003561515.1 Balneolaceae bacterium | reverse complement strand
CTTACGCGTTCGACGTGTACTTCGAGCAAGACGGTAGGGCGGACTGGTCTTTCGAGAATTTCGAGTTGTTCGGGCGGATGGCTGAAGAGGTCGGCCTTGAGTGGGGAGGCCGCTGGCCGAATCTTGTTGATGGGCCGCACATTCAGTTCTGGAACGCGACGATTGAGGACGCGATGGACGGTTTCGTGTTGTACCCGCCGATTATTCCTGAGGTTGATCCGTGGAAGCTGGTGGTTATGCGGAACGGGCAGACCGTGTACACTGCGGTAATTCCGGAAGGGGATGCGGTAGTGACTAGGTTTAGTGAGCGCCGGAAGCGAGTTTACGTGGACGTGAGGGACGATAATGTTTGATCTGGAGAGACTGACTGGCTCCGGCGGCGTTCAGGAACCCTTCTCGTCGCAGGACTTTTCCGGCTTACAGGAGCAGCAGAACCCGATGCAGATGATGGCGGACTTGCCAATGGATGACCTTGCTCTCTCGTTGGGTGAGAGCGTGGGCATTGATGAGGACGCGATTGTTCTTGCTGGGGAGGATTTGCGGCGGTTCCATTATCGCTTCAAGGTAGCTTTGGCTAACGCGAAGACGCAGATGGAGACGATTCATGCGGAGGCGGAGCGGGATCGGAAGATTTATAAGACGGTTCCGAGGAAGCCCTTGTACGATGGTGGGCCTGATATCACGTCTCCGCTTTCTGCGGATTACACGGATGGCTTGAGGGCGCACATTAAGGACGCTATCGAGCAACGGCCTTTGGTTTCGTTCACGGCGGATGGTATTGGTCGTGCGGCTGAGGAGGCTACCGAGGTGGCGCCGATTTATGAGGCGCTGCTGGAGCGCGAGATTAATCGTAGCGGTTCTAGGAAGAAGATCGCTAACGATATTCCTGATGAGGCGATCATTGTCGGTACGAGTATCGTTAAGTTGGGTTTGTCCCGTCATGGGCAGGAGATTTTTGCCCAGACGAGCCGGTTGATTCGTTTAGAGAATTTCTTTGTGGATCGCATTACTGCGGATGATTTGCGTGATCTGTTCTGTGCTTACAGGTACAAGGAACGCTTTTATAACTTGTCTGATGATGCTAGGAAGGGGTTGCTTGACGCTGCTGTTGTTGAGGAGTTACGGCCACGCTATTCGAGCACAGAGGAAGAAGTACCTGAGGAGCATGAACAAACTTTTCATGAGGATGCGGCGTATCAGGAGGAAAACGCCCTAATCACGCTCTATTGCGGGTACATGCGATTCCGTCCGGAGGGCGCGCAAGAGAGCCTCTTGTACGAGTGCATTTATCATAATGATACGCATAAGATTCTTGCCTTGCGGGAGAATCCGGCGGGTAAGGCGTTCAGTGCGCCGCCGCTCGATCTGATTAGGGTCAGTAAGCAGCCTGGTTACTTGTTCGGTCGCGGCGTCGTTCGTCGTTTGGAGAACGAGCAGAAGATTGCGGATCGCGGCATCAATAACCATCTTGCCGTGAATGATATGGCTGCCGCCCCTCCGGTGCAGTACAACGTTAATAACCCTATTGCGGCTAAGCTTGCGGCTGATCGCGTGCTTGAGCCTGCAATGTGGATTCCTAATTACGGCCCACCCGACCGTAACGATATTTTGCCTATTACGATTCCGAATAATGGCCTAGCTTATGGCGAGTACGAGATCGCGCTCGGCATGGCGCAAAGGCGCACTTACACGGATGAAGCTATTGGCCAGAGCAGCAGCACGCGTAAGACGCTTGGGCAGTTCCGTACGGAGGTCGCTAAGGGCACGCTGAAGCTGCGTTTGGACTTGAGCGATGTCGCTTATGACATGGCGGAGATGCTTAAGAAATTGTGGGCGATGATTATTGCTTACAAGCTTGAGCCTGCTGGCATCATGTCGGTGGAGCCGATGGGTAAGCTGCTCGCGAATCGCGAGATGGGCGAGCGGGAGGTCGCTGCCGCAGTCATTGAGGTCGCGGCAGAAATGCTTAATGCCGAAGAGCTTGACTTTGATGATATTCAGGAGCTTACCGAGTCTTGGCCTGAGATGCTCACTCATGGGCGGGTGCCTTCCGCGAAGCGGATGGACCTCACGTTGTCGCTGTCTGGGACGAAGATTATTGCGGATAAGGTCGGCGAGCTTGATGTCGAGATGCAACTTATGCCAATCATGCTTAACTTGATTCAGGGCGCCACCATGGATACTTACATTAATCACTGGGGGCGTAGTATCTTGCGTAAGGCGGGCATGACCGATATTGAGAAGCGCTGGCCTCAAGACCCTGGAACCGTCATTGATAATCCGGCTGAAAGGTTCGCACTTGTGCAGCAGCTTAATCAGTTGGTAAACTCTTACAGTACGGCTTTCTAGGGAGGAATAATGCAAAATAGGAAGGTTGCTTCGCTTTTTGGTACGGCTATGCTTGGGAAGATTCCTGAGGCCGTACGCGCGGGCTGGGAGCCGCTGCTGACGGACGGGCTGCTGGATAAGGCTACGGAACGCATTGAGGGCTTGGGTTCGATGAGTCGTAAGCAATTGCGTTCCCTTATTGCGCTGATGGAATTCCGTTACTATACGCTGATGACGGAGTTGTCTCAGGCGGATAGTGGTATTGGTATCGCGCAGGTTCAGGGGCGGCTTCGTGAAGTAATGGGTACGTTGGCGTTCTTCAGGGAATTGCTTAATCACAAGGAGGGTGAGGCATGAGTAACGAGAAAATTAATTTGGATGACTTGCTGGGCGGCGAGGAGGAGGAACGGCTGTCAGTTCCGGTGCCGCAGCAGCCTCCCGCGCCGAAAGCGAGCGGTCGCTTGGGCGAGCTTAAGAAGAAGTTCCAGGAGATTAATGAGCGCCTCGCTCATGCCCTTGAGCACAATTATGACGGGTACAAGGTCGATACTGGTCAGGATGGGCAGCCTCACTTCGGAACGAAGGGTTACGCGAAGTACGAGCGGGATAAGCTTGAGCGGGAGAACTTGAGGGATCAAATTAGGGAGCTTGAGCAGACTGAGCGGGAGGATAAGAGCGAGGCTCAGGCTAGCATGGAGCGCGCGAAGCAGATTGTGAAGCGCGTTTTCGAGGAGGAAATCAAGTACGTTAATCGCGATCATCGTGATGAGGTTCAGCAGATTTACGTTAATGGTTTGCGGCAGGTGAATTGGGCTGATCCGAGCTTGCGGACTGATATCGCTAAGGAGGGCATGCTTCAAATGATTTTTGGGTATGCCGCGCAGCATGTTCGGAAGCAGAAGCAGGCGGCCGGTAAGGCTAGTTCCGGCGAGCGCATTGACGCCGGTCATGAGGATGCCGGTAGTGATGATGGCGAGGTTGCGGAGAACGATTACGGGTGGCAGGACGGCAGCCTCGGTCATAAGATTACGGAGAGGTACGAGGAGCGCCTGAAGGCTCGGCAGCGCGGGCCTCTCGGCCGTAGGAGTGGTTCAT
>PWWL01000190.1 GCA_003561515.1 Balneolaceae bacterium | reverse complement strand
TGCGTTCGTTATTGATACGCTCAACTTCCCGCTCAATACCTCTTGCAACTTCAACTGTATTGGAGCCCGTCTGTTTACGGATACCCATCCTGATCATGGGCTGATCATTCACGGCAACAACGCGGCCTACATCGCGGAATGAATCCTCCACATTGGCTACATCCACTACACGGATTGGCCTGCCGTCAACACGGGTAATGATTGTCTGCCTGATCTGATCGATGGACTCAAATTCACCAAGAGTACGTACATAGAGTTGAGTAAGGCCGTCTTTTACATTACCGCCGGGCAGCGTGTTGTTCTCGGCAACAATGGCATTCTGAACGTCCGTGGCGGTTAGTCCGCTCCCGGTGAGCCGGTCACGTTTCAGATTTACCCTGATTTCTCGATACACTCCGCCCCACACATCGATGGAACCCACACCGGGCACCTGTTCAATCCGCTTGGCAATATCCCGTTCAAGCAAACGTGTAAGCTCATCAAGCGGACGGGTTGATTGCGCCCCGAGAATGACGATCGGGGAGTCGTTCGGGTCAAATTTTCTTACCCGCGGAGAATCTGCCTCATCAGGCAATGTTCGACGCACACGGTCGAGTGCCGCACGAACGTCGTTAGCTGCCTCATCCAGATTGGTTCCCTGGGTAAAGCTAAGTGATACCTGGCTCTGACCTTCCTGTGAGCGCGAAGTCATCTCTTCAAGTCCCGCCACGCCGGCCAGCGCATTCTCGAGCTGATCGGTTATGATGTTTTCAATTTCTTCGGGGCCTACGTTAGGATAATCGACCGTAACTGAAAGTCTCGGAAATTCGATGGGTGGCAGCAGGTCTACCGGCAGGTACCTGAAGCCCGTAATTCCCAGAACAATAACAATCAGGTAGACCATGGTTGTTGCGATGGGACGTTTTATGGAAGTATCGGTAATCGGCATATCGATAAAGGAATGATTGGTTCAATTACAGATTGGAAGCGGAGCCCTGCACAATATCCCCGTTCATGATTTCGCGCAGAAGATCCTGCGGCTGCAGTCGCTGCATGTCCATTATCTGGTTCCAGGAAATTGGACGTACCCGTGCCGTGCCCCTGTTGTCACGTACAAGCAGGTTTTGCCCAACAGTTACCACCCACTGCCCGCTTCGAATGCCGGCAACTCCTGCAGCGTCACGGCCCCGTGCAATTACTTCAATAGGTATAAACTCTACATCCGTAGGGTTGCTCAGCTGGCCCCTGGTATTTCCGTTTTCAAGTTCTTCAAGCATCTCAGCTTCAACACCAAAATTGGTGGCAACAAACACTCCGGTTTCGCCGGTGTTTGGGTGCCTGTATATCGCGCTTAAAGGAATAAGTGTGGCCTGCTCGCTCTCCCCATACATTATATCTACAGTTACAAACATACCGGGCATCAGAAGCCTGGTTTCATTGCCAACATCAATTTCTGCTTCGGTGCTGAAACTACCGGCGCCGAGAAAAGGAGAGATCCTGGAAATTTCACCCGTCAATACGGTATCGCCCAAAATTTCTGAAAATATTCGTACTGATTGCCCCGTGCTTATGTATCGCATCATCCGTTCGGTCAGGTTCACGGTAACCTTCGAGCGCGAGAGATCACCGATGGTAAAAAGCCTGGTATTTGTTCCGACCTGCATTCCCACCTCAACCGCACGCTGCCCAACCGTTCCGCTGATCGGGGCCCTGATTACGGTTTGTTCAAGCGCATCTTTTTGCTCCTCAACATTCGACTCCGCCTGCTCCACCTGTGCATTTGCCAGTTCAAGACTCGCTTCTGCAGATTCGAGCTGGGCCTTAAGCCGCTCCATTTCAAGTTCGCTTGTAAGATCGCGCTCGGCAAGCACACGCTGCCTTCTCATCTGCGATTCAATTTCTCCGAGTGATGCCCTTGCCTGCCGCTCCTGGGCAAGATTGATTCTTAAATTCGCTTCAGCCTGGCGGAGGCGCTCCCTGTATTCATTATCACGCAGGCGAACCAGCGGCTGACCTCTCTCAACTTCCTCACCTGTTTGAACGAGCACCTCTTCAACAGGAGCTGAAATTCTTGGATAGATATCGACCTGGTTACCGGCAGTAACAATTCCGCTTAATCTCTCTTCCAGGGGCAAGCCACCAAACTGAGCCTGTACGGCTTCGACGGCCGGCACTACCTGCCCCGAAGCGGAGTTATTCACATTGTTGTCATCCCCGCTGCACGAAACTGCGTAAAGGGCAAAAAGCACCAAAGCAACAGGATAGAATAATTTTTTCATTGTTAATGCAGGTTAAGATACACTTAGAATTTACTGATATTCACAGGTTTTCATTCCTCGTTTAATGTTAAATTATATAAAAGGGCTCAGGTTGATGTCAGGGGTGATCTTATTTCCATAGACAGACTTTGGAGAGTATCATTTTTTGGTACTCTGGTTACAAACAGAGACGATTGTAAAATCACTTGATTCCAAAAAAGAGATTAGCCCTGGCAGACGAAGCCCGAAATTTGTCCGTTACCCGAAGCGCAGATACTTATCGAATCTTTGTATATTTAATACTCAATCAGGTCTTTACCCTTTGCATCACAAGGAGTGAAACAGGCCGCGAAAAGAGACAACTTTTAACTGAACACATTCTTTATTCAATAGAAACATGAGCCGAAAAGCAATTATAGGAACCTTAATAGCGCTCTTTATTGCCGTATTTGCCTATTTCTCATTTGTTCAGATTCAGCCTCAGGAGATCGAAAATGAACCTGACTGGATGGTTCTGCAAGATGCCATTGATCAAGCTGCGGTTGATAACCGGCTGATTCTGGTGGACATCTTTGAAGTTGGCTGTCAGTGGTGCCGGAAAATGAATCGCGAAGTGTATCCCTCGCCAACCATTCGCTCAATTCTTGATCGTGAATTTCATCCCGTAAAGGTGAACGGCAACTCAGATAACAGGATCGTTTTCCTGGGAGAGGAAATCTCTGAGCAGGAATTTGCTTCACGCATGGGGCTTACGGCCTTTCCGTTTACGGTAGTACTTGATGCGGAAGGAAATGTGATAGACCGGCGCAGGGGGTACATGGATACACAGGGACTTTCCCGTTTTCTCAGAAACGCCCTTGAAATAAACAGCGCATCGGCCTCACTCTGATTCCCGATTTAAAACCTGTTAAACCGTTATCCAGCTGCGCTCGGAGCTGCCCCTGTACATTTCCGTAATCAGCCTGTTAACTGCTGCAGCTTCAACGGCCGTTACAAGAGGGAGATTTTCTTCACCCGCAACCGCATTGAAAAACATGTCCAGTGGATGTGCTATCGACTCTTCAAGGTCCTCCCACGGTGCTGAAGCGGAAGCATCCCTGTCCGGAATCTGTAAAAAGAGCTCACCGTTTGTAACCCTGAGATGTCCCTTGGTGCCCGAAATTTCGATTTGATTGGGATTGGCGTGAT
>PWWL01000039.1 GCA_003561515.1 Balneolaceae bacterium | reverse complement strand
TCCCTCTTCCCTCTTCCCTCTTCCTTGTTCCTTATTCCTTGTTCCCTGTTCAAACAAACCGGATTCGACTCTGACAGGATCCCGACCCGCTGTCTCGGGATCGGGAACGCTGTCAGGTCAATCCTAAGCCACAAACTTTAAACCAAAAACTTTAAACGACAAACCCCAATCCCCCAACCATTAAGCTTGTGGCTTGGAACCAATGATGGTATATTCTGAGCCTAATCTTTCAATAAAAATTGAATCTAATTAACCTGATTACATGAGTGTATTAGTTGGTAAGGATACCCGGCTGGTTGTGCAGGGTTTCACCGGCAGTGAAGGCACGTTTCACTCCGGACAAATGATTGAATACGGAACAAAAGTTATAGGAGGGGTTACTCCCGGAAAAGGAGGACAGACTCACCTCGATTTACCTGTTTTCAATACCGTGGCGGATTCCGTTGATAAAGAAGGAGCCAACACGTCTATCATCTTTGTGCCGCCGGCATTTGCAGCCGATGCCATTATTGAGGCTGCGCTTGCAGGCATTAAAGTAATTATTTGTATAACCGAGGGTATTCCCGTTCAGGATATGGTGAAAGCCAAGCAGGTGTGCAATAATCACGGAGCCACTCTGATTGGCCCAAATTGTCCCGGAGTTATAACTCCCGGAGAAGCCAAGGTAGGTATTATGCCGGCGATGATTTTCAAACCCGGAAATATTGGCCTGATTTCCCGATCGGGAACGCTGACCTACGAAGCGGTTGATCAGCTCACCAAAATCGGCTTGGGCCAAAGCACCGCAATCGGAATCGGCGGTGACCCAGTGATCGGTACCACGCATACCGATGCTGTGAAGTTGTTCAATGAAGATCCTGGCACCGAAGCCATTGTACTGATCGGTGAGATCGGCGGATCGGCTGAGGAAGAGGCTGCCGCATACATTAAAGAGAATGTGAGCAAGCCCGTTGTAGCCTTTATTGCGGGCAGCACAGCGCCTCCGGGCCGAAGAATGGGCCACGCCGGTGCCATTATCTCTGGCGGACAGGGAACTGCAGACGACAAGAAGAAAGCACTTCGCGCTGCGGGTGTTACCGTAGCGGAAAGTCCGGCTGAAATCGGTGTTACACTGAAAGGAATACTCTGATCCTTATTCAGAGATTATCATTTTCGGAAATGGAAGGCCGTCCTGGTAAAAACCGGATGGCCTTTTTTATTGTGATCAATCTTCATAACCCCAGGGGGCTGGCGGCGCTGATATGGGAGTGGTTATGTCCAACTCAATCCGTATTGAATGCCCGTGTTCGGGCCAATGCACGCCATAAGCAAGGGTTTCTTCATCCATCAAATCCAGGAACCAGAAATTATCGTAGCGATCGGGCAGAATGCTTTCGGTGTGTTCATCGGCCCAGAATATCTGGCGCGTTTCAAGGCCGGGTTTGGGCGCGTCGCCGCCATATTGTGTGATCTCCTCTTCTGTACCATCGGGGTATCGGTGATCGTGTTTTAAACGGAGCGTTCCGTCAGCTTTTGTAAGCATCAAGTTTCTCGAATGATTGTCATCTACATGCAGGGAGATGTGAGTGAGAGTGTCGGTACAGTTCCGCACATGGATGCGAATGCGGTCTGCCTCCTTGATACTGCCGTAAAACGGGGTTGCATCACCCACCTTGCCTTCATAGGCATTTCCGCAGTGAGCCTGAATGTTTTCCCAGAATACAAGCTGTTCGGCAGAAAGCCCCGCATTACTTTCGGAAGATGCATTTGCACTGTTTTGGACTTCATTATTACCGGCATTGCAGCCTGCTGTGACCAAAAGAAAAACAAACAAAAATTTTGCGGATACTTTCATAAGAGATTTCGGGAGTGAGGTTTATTTCGAATTTTAAAAATGATCAGGGTCTGTATAATACACGAATTTCCGGATCGATGATGGATAAGGTCTCAGAACCGTTCCTTTTTAATTCTTTTAAATGCTTCAACAAATTCATCCGGATGATTCGTAGAAAAGAATACCGGCCTTCCTGATCTGAAGCTAACCTTGATCCCCTTACTTCCGCCCTGTATGTATCCTTTACCTTTGAAGCTATACCTGATACCGTAACCACCAAAATTCAGAACCGGCCTGATCTTTACTTTTTCGATGTTTGTGATTGCCGAAATTGGGTATTCTTGCCTGTTAATATGAAACGGAATAAACCTGTATGCAAAACGGGTATGGTCTATCTCCAGCACAAGTTCAGACTTGTACGCTGCATACGGCAAAGCTATCCCCGTAAAAAACCAGATGATTACCAATAATGCGTCCGGGGCCGGCCTCGTCCCAAAAGGTTCACCCGAAATGATTTGCACATAAAAAGCGTACCAAAACAATGCAGCTACGCCGGCTAAAAGTACCCATATCATGGGCTGTTTCAATCGCTGGGATGATTTATAATGCATGCCGCTTCAATCACACAAAGGCTACTTTATCCAAACCCAACATTGAGACACTGAGAGAATTTAAATACTGTACCCATCCGGAACCACTTCACCTTTCGGTATTATTACAATTCCGTCTACTACGTAGTGCTTGTCGTACTTTCCATCCTCCAGGTGCGAACCGCCAACAATTCTGACATCATTGCCAATTCGAACATTTCTGTCGACGATAGCACGGCTGATGAAACAGCGCTGGCCGATACCCATCAGGGGCTTGTCATTGCTTTGGCTTGTAAGTTCTTCTTCCGTGGCAAAATGATCGTTACCCATCACAATCGAGTGCTCGATCGTGGTTCCCTTGCCGATTCGCGATCGGATACCAACTACGGAACGTTCAATTCTGCTCGCTTCTATAATACACCCCTCCGCAATCAGCACATAATGCAAAGAGGTGCCGGTCAGTTTTGAAGCCGGAAGTAAACGGGCACGGGTAAAAATCTGGCGCTCATTGTCGTACAGATTAAAATCGGGCACGGTTTCGGTTAGTTCGATATTAGCATCAAAAAATGATGCAATGGTTCCGATATCGGTCCAGTATCCGCTAAACGGGTAACTAATTACTTTGGCTCCACTTCCAATAGCTTTAGGTATAATCTCCTTGCCAAAATCGGTTGCGTCAGGGTTTTCTTCAAACAGCTTCAGCATCTCTTTTTTGTTAAACACATAAATACCCATGGAAGCCAGATATACCCGGCCTTGCGCCTTCATTTTATCAGAAGTTCCCGATTCCCACTTCGACAGTTCTTCAGTCGCAGGTTTTTCAATAAAAGATTCGATTTCCCCTTTATCGTTGGTTTTCATGATCCCAAAACCCGGTGCATCCTTGGCATCTACCGGAATGGTTGCGACAGTTAATTTGGCCTTCGCTTTTTTATGATTCTCGATCAAAGCTTCATAATCCATCTGGTAAAGCTGGTCTCCCGACAGAACGAGTACGTAATCATATTCGTGATTAGCCATATGGTGAATCGACTGTCTTACAGCGTCGGCCGTGCCCTGGTACCAGTTACTGCTTTTAGGCGTCTGTTCGGCAGCAAGAATGTCAACAAATCCATGGGAAAAGTTGTCAAAGTTATATGTGTTCTTAATATGACGGTTCAGAGAAGCTGAATTGAATTGAGTAAGAACGAATATTTTTCTGATTCCCGAGTTCAGACAGTTTGAAATCGGTATGTCTACCAGTCTGTACTTACCCGCAATAGGTACCGCAGGTTTGCTTCTATGACGTGTTAGCGGGTGCAGCCTTGTTCCCCTGCCCCCTCCTAGGATAATCGCAATAGTTTTTTCTTTCATTGTCTTTTTCTCTGTATTTCTATTTCAATGATTGATAGAGATCCACATAGTTTTTAGCCGCGCTTTGCCAAGAGTTGTCTAAGCCCATTATACTGCGCCTTATTTTATTAAAAAACTGTTTTTCATGAAATAATTCCACTCCCCTGCGCACAGCTTCGGCAGCTTGATCAAGATCAAAATCTTCAAACACGAGACCATAACCGTCGTCTTCCGAAATATCGATCACGGTATCTGCAAGACCGCCGGTTTTCCGTACCAACGGGATGGTACCGTATCTCATGGAGTAAAGCTGGTTTAGGCCGCAAGGCTCAACTCTTGAAGGCATGAGCAAAAAATCACTCCCTGCGTATAGCCTGTGAGCAAGCTGCTCGTTGTACTCCAGCCGCGTATCAAAATATCCTACATAGCTGCTCTGCAGTGTGGAAAAAATTTCGTGCAGTGCAGGTTCGCCGGTGCCAAGCACAAAAAAGTTAGCGTCTATGCCATCGGTCCTGCACTTTTCGATAAGCGGGGGGATCAGATCGGCACCTTTTTCCCTGACCAGTCTGCCTATAAATGAAAAGAGTGGTTTATCCTGATCGAGGTCGAAATGTTCGCATAGATAGGACTTATTGGCTGCCTTGCCCTTCTTGTAATTTCTAACCGTGTAGTTTTTTTCAAGGTAATTGTCTGTTCCAGGATCCCATACCTCGGAGTCAATTCCATTAAGAATACCGGCAGTCTTTTGTTCCTCGCTTCTCAGTAAATGCTCAATTCCGTGGCAGTAATCCAGCAGTTCCTGCATGTAGCCTTGCGATACCGTGGTTACCTTCCATGCACACTTAATCCCGGACGCAAGTGAGTTAAGTGCACCATCCCAATCAAGCAGGCCAAGCATTTCAAAATTGAAGGCAGGCAGAATGGCATAGCTGCCCATGTCGTACCGCCCCTGGTATTCACCATTATGAATCGTTAAGATAGACGGTGTTTCTTTGAAAATATCGAACCTGAAACAGTGCGACATCATAAATGGAACAAGTGCCGTGTGATGATCGTGGCAGTGAATCACATCCGGCATTTCATTTCGTTGAGCCAGCCATTCGAGCGCCGCGATCTGAAAGCTGAAAAACCGCTCTTTCTCATCCCAATAAGGGTGTCCAGACCAGGGATCGATATATATGCCCGGACGATCAAATCTGCCTGGAATATTCACCAGATAAAAGTCGAATCCAAGGTACGGTTTTATCACTTTATGCACGCTGTAAGGGAAAAAACCACCCGCAAACGGTGCCTGCCCCTCGAACACCGTTTCAGTCTGAGTCTTTTTTAGCCAATCGGTCTGATAAAATGGAAGAACAACCGAAGCATTATGCCCCAACTGATTTAAATATTTTGGCAATGCCCCGGCTACATCACCAAGTCCGCCCGCTTTTGCAGCCGGGTAGCACTCGGCTGTGATGTGTATGATATTCATTCAGTGTTAGTGTAACTTTTTGCGTTTTTTGATCGTATCCCGTCTCTGTGTTCATATTAAGAAATGAAAAGTGCTGTTTAACCGCAATCATACAACCCTATATTTCAAACATGATTGAAAGATACGCACGGTATTAAAATTAAAGCCGATGCTTGAATTAAGTTATGGATTGATTATACTGTGCAACTTAAGCGCCAGTATAGACTAAACTTGATGCAAAACAATAGAATAGAATTACCAGCCAGATGAAACCAATTGAAGTAGATCACGTCAGCAAGTCGTTCGGTGACACAAAAGCCGTTCAGGATGTATCGTTCGAAGTGGAGAAGGGTCGGATTTTTGGACTGCTCGGCCCAAATGGTGCGGGTAAAACCACGACCATCCGGATGGTGAACTACATCACCCTTCCCGATTCAGGCACGTTGCTGGTTAACGGGATTCCAGTTGGACAGAAAACACAGAAATTAATTGGCTACATGCCTGAAGAGCGAGGCCTTTATAAAAAAATGAAGGTGGGTGAACAGCTGATGTACCTGGCACAGCTCAAGGGAATGACGGCGGGCAGTGCACGTGAAAAGATCAAATACTGGCTTGAACGATTCGGTGCCTACGACTGGCACTCAAAAGTAGTAGGCGAACTCTCGAAAGGGATGAGCCAAAAGATTCAGTTCATTTCTACTATCGTTCACGATCCAGAGATCTATATCTTTGATGAGCCATTTAGCGGACTCGACCCGATTAACAGCGAACTGCTTAAGGAAATTATCATCGAACTGAAGGATATGGGTAAAACGATCCTCTTTTCCACACACCGCATGGAACAAGTGGAACAAATGTGTGATGATATCTGCCTGTTTAACAACGGTAAAGTGGTTCTGACAGGCTCTCTGCGCAACATCAAGAAGGATTTTGGAAAAAATACCGTTCTCATTGAGTTTGAGGGAGATGGCTCCTTTATCGACACGCTTGCCGATGTAAGGGTAAACAATCGCTCCACCAATTTTGCCGAAATCCGGATTTTAAACGGACTGAATTCACAAGAAATACTGAAAAAGGCGATGGAAAAAAATGAGATTCATCGTTTTCAGTTGGTTGAACCTTCTCTGAACGAAATTTTTATATCGGTGGTGGGCGAAGACAATATCAAAAAGCAGCAACTTGAAGAATTAAAAGCATGAACTGGAGACAAACTTTTTTGGTACTCAAACGAGAGTATCTTACGCGGGTTAAAAGTAAGGGTTTTATTTGGGCTACGATTCTTGTACCCGCCGGTTTTGCCCTCTTTATTGGTGTAATGATCTTTGTTTCGGTTTGGGATAGCGAGATCTCATATACCATTGGCGTTGCAGACGAAACCGGGATGATTGTAAAAAGCCTGCAGGAAATTGACGATGAACGTTATACAGATGTTTCGGGCCTGTCTGTAGATTCGCTCAGGGCGATGGTGCAGCGCGAAGAGCTAACCGGTTATGTGATCATAACGGACGACCACATAGAAGGCAGTCAGTCTCTCGAACTTATCTTCAGCGGCAGCGGCGGCCTTCAGCTCTTAACTACGGTAAGAAGTGATTTCAGGGAAACCATTCGCCAGGAGCGCCTTGCGCGGGCCGAGGTAAGCGATGATGTGCGTGCTATTTTTGAATCGCGTGTAGCTCTTGATTCGCGCCGGCTTACGCGCGAGGGTGAAGAACGTGAAGACGACACGGAATTTCTGTCAGGTGTGGGTTTCCTGATGGGGGTGATCATCTTTGGTGCCATTTTCGGATACGGAGGCTACATCATGCGGGGCGTGATTGAAGAAAAAACCAACCGCATAATTGAAGTAATTGCCTCGTCGGTCCGGCCCATAGAGCTTCTAACGGGCAAGATGGCGGGCGTTGGAGCCATAGCCATCACACAGTTCGCCATATGGATACTGGCATTTATGGGTTTATCTGCCGTGGCAGGCCCCATAGCAGCCGCGTTTATGAGCAATTCGGAGCAAATGGGTGCCGACATGGCGGCAGTTGAATCAGAAATTCCGGCATTTCTTGACCTGCCAACGATCGAAACTTCTCTCATAGTTTACTTTATCATTTTCTTCCTGCTTGGGTACATGCTTTACAGCTCTCTATTCGCTGCTATCGGTTCGGCCGCCGATTCAGAAACCGATACACAACAGCTCATGCTTCCGGTAACCGTACCGATATTTATCGCCTACGCAATCCTGTTCCATGCTATGCGAAGCCCCGACAGTGCCCTTTCCGTAATCGGGTCACTTATACCGTTCTTCGCTCCAATCGTAATGGTTACACGTATTGCAATTACCGAAGTACCGTTCTGGCAAACCTCGCTGGCCATACTTTTGATGATAGTGACCTTTGCCGGCACTATGTGGCTAAGTGCAAAAATTTACAAGGTGGGAATCCTCAGCTACGGCAAATCAGCCAACTTCAAGGATCTGGCAAAGTGGATCAGGCAGTGATTTTTTGAATATTAGCTGAAGAACGAGTGATTGAAAAATCGAAATGCGAAGTTTCAAATTCGAAGCTCAAAATCCTAATGTTCTAAACTCTAAATCAGGGATAGATAAACCCTGTTCCCTGTTCCCTGCTCCCTGTTCCCTGCATTTCAGATCTCCGCTCGCAGCGCCCGCCTTACCCTTTCGTCAAACTCCTCAGCTATTCTTCTTTGAACCATTTCAGACCTGACTTCAGGGGTCAGGTTTGACAGACCCTGCAATGATTGATACCTGATTCTTGGATCGCGGTCGTTCAACAGCGCAGTCAGCCTGTTTTGCCATCCCTGCTCAGATAGGTCATGCTGCATAACAAGAGCCAATATTTCTGATCGTATACTGAAAGGGAATCCCTCAGCAAGAAATGTATCGGCAAATCGGACGGCTGCCTCTTTTTCGCCTTTGTCTGCCAATAATGTCAGCATAAGAGGTACTTCATATAAAACAGATTCGCGGGTTATTATGCCTTCAATAATATTTTTAAATGCTTCAGGTTCCGTAATATTATCAAGTGATCGAATCGCTGCTATCCGAAGATCTGCGTTTTCAGTTTGATGAAGAATGTTTCTCAGCCTGCTAATCACTTGATCATTACCGCGATAGTTGGCCAGTGCCTCCGCTGCGGCAATACGTACCTCATCGGGATAACTATTCGAGGTTCGCTGAATGAATAGCTGGTCTGTACCTGATGCGCCACCGGTAACCGCAGCCAACGTTCTTAGGATCTCTGCATAAACATCTGAGTGATCCAGATCACCCATAATATCCCTGAGTGCAAGCTGCAGATCAGGGTTGTCGGCATAAGCAGAAAGTCCTGAAGCAGCACTCTTTCTGTTGTCAGGGTCCAAATCGTTCTGTACCTGATAAATCCAGAATTCAAACGGTTTTTCTTCAGTGAGTTTTAAATCATCCCGCTCTTCAATTTGAAGGCGAACATTTTCAACCCCAGCCGATACATTTAGAACAATCGTGTCGGTCTCGCCTGTAAACGTTAATTCATGTGTTCTGTGTCCGGTAAATGTGTACTCATGCACAGTCACATTTACGAGTTCTTCCGCATAATCTCTTTCGGCTTCAAAGCGAATTCCGACCTGATTTTCTACCTCATCCCACTCCATAACAACCCTATATTGATACACTCTATCTTCTTCAATCGCTATCGGTTCCGGAGTAATTCTCTCAAAAAAACGATGCCCAGAATCATTATAGATATTTGTTGCCAACGTGTTCCAGTCTAACATTTTAGCATTATCTTCTAATAACCTTTTTGAAGCTCGCGTCAGGTTTCTTCTGAATGCATCAGGCGCTTGATGGCCCAGGTAAGATCTCCACCTCGAAAACATTCCGGCATCAAAAACATTGTACGGCTCGGGGGTTTCATAAGTGGTGTATTCACCATCAAAAATAGCCTCATACAGGCCTGCACCAAGAAGGTGTACTGCATCTCCTTCACTCCACGTAATTTCACGATGGAACATACCAAACCACTGCCCAATAAGCCCGATACGAATCTGCTCATGAACATCGGTACCGTTGCGATAAAGGTAGATCACACCTGATCCGTAGTTTCTTGTCTCCCAGAAATGATCTTCGAAAAACACAAGGTGCAAATCTCTAAAGGGAAACTGTCGGCCGGTATACTCTATCAGCTTGGTGTAGGCTATCGCTGTTTCCTGAAGTATCTCACGGGAATTGTCAATATCGCTTCCGGCATAAAGATGAATTTGAGGGTCCGATCTTCTCTGAAAAAGGCGTGTTTCGCTCTCATCAAGAACATCCAGAATTCCGGCGTCGGTCGTTGAGGCAATTCTGTCGAATGAACCAAGCACAAAATAAATACCACCGGGAGTTAAAGGCCTGTTTGAGACATATGTTGTCATTTCTTCATCAACACTCACCACGCCCGTCTCACCAACTCTACCGTTGGAAAGTACGGTTTTGCCCGATGGATGAATAATCACGAGTTCTGTGGTGAAGTCAACTCTTGGATGATCGATTACAGGCAGCCAGTGTGAGGTGGTTTTTGGCAGGAAAGACGTGAAAAAGTCACCTCGTGCAGTTTGATGCAGGCCGAAGTGTGGGGTCGACCTGTATCTGATTTGGAGGGTGGATTCATCACCCCTTTCAAATGTCTCCTCATCAAGATAAATAATCAGCCTGGTGCCATCCCTTTGGAAACTCTTGCCTGATTCGTTCACCACCACGCGGTCAATTTCTGAACCGGGGGCATCGAACACCAGAGAATCTATTCCGCTGTCGAGAAATTGGATCCTGTAGAGTAAGTCACCTTCAACCTCACCTGTTTCCGTAATCTTCAATTCGGCATCGAGATGCTGAATATCTACCGGCATATAAGGATACGGTTCATAATCCCAATTCTGAGCATTTGCGACCGCAGGAATCAGAAAAACCAATGAAAGAAGTAAGATTCGAGAATTAAAAGCGAATTTCTTGTATCTCATAATTTTTTTAAAAGTATGAAAGAATTTTTGGCAACAGTTCTTTGGTGGTTGAAATGGCATTACCCGTTTCTATCGTTACGTTACCATTTACATCCGTGTAGGATCCGCCCGCTTCCGTAACTACCGGTAATAACGCAGCAGCATCCCAGATATTCAGGACGGCATCGATCATAATATCGGCGCGACCGGTGGCTACAAGCATGTGGCCGTAAGCATCCCCCCATGTACGGTGTAGCCGTGTTGACTCCAAAAGTTTCTTTAGCGGTGATTCAAAACCAAATTCTTCAAAGCTTGTAACGTCTGTGGTGAGAAGCGTGGCCTTCTCAAGAGAGTCGCATTTGCGTACCCGGCAGGGTTCACCGTTTAGGGTACATCCCCCCCCTTTTGCGGCAGAAACAAGTTCGTCAAGTGCAGGGGCGTAAATCACGCCTGCCGATGGTACGTTATTCACCACGACACCTATTAATGTAGTGTAAATTGGTACACCATGAATAAATGATTTGGTACCGTCGATTGGATCAAGAATCCACACTACATCACTTTCAGGGTTCTCGGAGCCAAACTCTTCACCAATAATTCCATGGCCGGGGTATCTCTTTTTGATTTCATCCCTGATCAACTGTTCAGCTTCCCGGTCGGCATTTGTTACGGGCGAATCGTCATCCTTATATTCAAGCTCAAACGATTTGTTGAAGTGTTTCAGGGTTGAGTTGCCACCTAAACGAGCGAACTCTTCCGCCGCGGAGCGCAGTTCTCTTAGATTATAATCCATTGTCAAAATTGATAAAAGCTTTAAACCAGATACATATAAGCTGATAGTTTTGTGAAAAATGCAAATTTCGCTCAGGCATTCCTCACAGATCTACAAGCAGATAGGGTAAGATACAATTCCCTGATTAATCTTGGAGCTTTATTCCGGATTCGGATGATGTAATTGACGTAATTGTATCGGCATTGATTTACCGACACATTTCAGTAATGGATGAAAACCACTGCTGAAGGGCAATTATGGAGAATCTGAATTCAATTAAAAAGTATGACAAAAACACCTCCCCTGCTTCGGAAGTGTTTTGTTAGGACACCGATTCAGGCTCTCATCCAAATCAGTGTCACTGAAAAGATCCTTGAGCAGAAGCTACTCGTTCATGTAGAGTATCTGTAGAGACGGAAGTTCACCTTTGTGGATTACAATGCTATTATCTACGGTCATGTCAGCTAACACATTACCATCAGGGTCAGTGAGCAGCACAACTCCGGTCAACGACTCAATTTCGCGGTCCCACTCAATCCATAGTGAGTCGCCTACACCGTTCTCAAATTCTAGATTCCATACGGTTTCGGGCGAAAAGGCATTTCTGTAGTCCCAAAACAATTTCCTTTCGTCACCTTCAAACCAGGCATGAAGCAGATCTCCCGGTGGTGATGGCGGAGCTTCAAGATCGGTTCCCGAATCATAGAAATCCGTTGCACCGGGAATTTGTCCGAATTTAAGCTCCACACTTGTTTGCTGATCTGTGAGTACCAGATCAAAGCGGTAATCATTTCTGAAAAGCGCAAAGTTAGCTGTAAGCTGTAGATCGCCATCGAGGGAAAATGAGAGTGGATTATTAAACGATTCTTGATCACCACTCCACCCGGCAAATTCCCAACCGGGATTTGGAACCGCAAAAAATTCGACTTGATTGCCTATCTCATCACCACCTGAACTGAGTACCGTGCCGGAGTTTTGGGGATTGACAGTAATCGAAATTCGAACCCTGTCACCGCTATCCGAAAAATCACCACAAGCCACAACTATAAGACTTGCGATCAAGAAAGATGTTATTGCTGAAACCTTCTGCATAGTCATTATTTAATGAGAGTGATTTTTCTTAGGTCAACATGATTATCGGCCCTGAATCGAACAATGTAGATTCCCGAAGCCAGATTTGAGGCATCAAAAGTTACCCTGTACTCCCCCGCCTGCTGAACACCGTCGGCCAGCACACCAACCCGCCGCCCGGTTACATCAAACACCTCAAGGCTTACCTGCGACTGTTGACTTAATTCATAGCGGATTGTTGTGGCGGGATTAAATGGATTGGGATAATTCGGAAACAGCCTGGTCTCAGCAGCCAGTTCATCATGAGAAATTCTCGATAACTCTGCGAACTCAAATGGCTCCGATATGATATGACTCTGACCGGGCACAAAATCCAGCGACACAGACTTTCCTTCTTTTTCGAGCCGGAGCCTGTACGAGTGGTGATGATCGCCTCCGGAATGCTCCAGTTTAACCGTAACCGGGTACCGGGATGAATAAATTTCAAGCCTGGTTGTTTCCGCGTTAACAAGACTTGTCCGGTTTTCGGTACTCACATCCAGAACCGGTTCCGGTGCCATCGGTGGCAGCATGAAGTGAACCTCTTCTTCAACTGACAGGAACCTATCACTAATGTACACCGTCGCTGAACCCTTTTTATTGGTAAAATTGAGCTGAGGTAATGCTTGGGCATCAAACCGTTTATCTTTACTACTGTTGTGGGCAAACATTGGCCCGGAAATCTCATTTGGAACAGCGTTATTTGGTTCGGTATTTATTTGCATTCCGATAAATCCGGCTTCCTCTGCATGAATCCAGTATCCCTTGTTTGGCGCGATTTGACTGGATGTTACGTATTGAGATCCGTCAAAATGATAGACCGGCGCACCTGATAAAATT
>PWWL01000053.1 GCA_003561515.1 Balneolaceae bacterium | reverse complement strand
GACCGGAATTCCGACGGGCTTTTCCGTCGGGATGAAGCGGAGGGATCTCCTGAATACTATTGACGATTAACGGGATAAAGTGATTTCACAGGTGGTCTTTTATACCGCCCGATTCGGCAACTCAAACTTCGGCAACTTCGTCGAGCCTCACGCCCACGAGGCGGCTCACACCCGTTTCGGGCATGGTAACGCCGTACATCATCTCCGCTTTCGACATGGTTTTCTTGTTATGCGTGATGATGATAAACTGTGTATCTTTGCTGAACTTGCGGATCATGGAGGCAAAACGTTCTATGTTGGCATCGTCGAGCGGAGCGTCAACCTCATCCAATACGCAGAAGGGAGAGGGCTTCACCAGGTAAATTGCAAAGAGCAGTGCAATGGCCGTCAGGGTTTTTTCACCGCCCGAGAGTTGATTGATGCTCGAAGGCCGCTTACCGCGGGGATTGGCCCGGATATCAATTTTGGCTTCCAGAGGGTCGTCTTCGTCGTCCCGAATCAGCAGGTCGCAGAAGTCATCCTCATGGAAGAGCGTGTTGAATACGATCTTGAAATTTTCGCGGATTTTCTCAAACGTGTCGTTAAATCGCTCGGTCGCGGTCTGATTGATTTCATCAATCGTCTGGCGCATCTCTTTCTCAGCCTTCTGAAGGTCCTCAATCTGCTCCTCGTAAAAATCGAGCCTCTCTTTCTCTTCTTTGAACTCTTCGATGGCGAGCGGATTCACATCACCGATCCGGTTTAGTTTCTGTTTCAGCCAGGCAATTCGCTCCTTTGCTTCTTCGGGCGTACTCTCTTCCGGGATTTCAGCCTTCACCTGGTCCATAAGAATGCCATAGGTTTCCCAGATATGGTCGGAGAGTGACTGAGACTGCATTTCAAACTTCTCGCGGGCCATTGTAAGGTGGTGCACCAGTTCCAGATTTACCTCTTTTCGGCGGCGCAGCTCCTTTAGTTCTTTCTCTATTTCGTTGATTTCGCCCCGCTGATGGCTGCTCGCTTCATCCGCTTCCGTCAGTTTCTTATCCGCTTCACTTTTCAGCGTTTGGGTATTTTCGAGCTGTTTCTCCGTTTGTTCTATTCCGGATTTATAGGTCTCAATTTTTTCCCGGCTTTCCGTTAAACGCTCACGACGAGAGCTCAGTCTGCTTTTAATCGACGCAATGCCCGTCTCCGCCCGCTCGACTTCCTTTTCAAGATTGTCCGCTTTATTGCGAACATCCTGGTGCTTCAACTGGGCATCGTTGTAGCGGTTTTGGGCGATGGCACGCTCTTCTTCAAGCTTGCGCATGGTCTCTTTTTTCTCTTCCTGCAGGTCTGACAGTTCCGAAATTTTCTGCTGCAATTCTTTCTGGCGCGGATGAAGAGTATCGAGCTCTTCTCGTGCACTGTCCTGGTTTGAGAGGAGAGAGCTTTTGCGGTTTTTTAGATCGTTAATATTCTTCTCATAAACCTGAATGCTCGACTGAAACCTGCTGGCTTTCTGCTCCTGCTCGCGTGCATTCTTCTGAATACTGCGTATTTGCTGCCGGATCTTTTCAAGGTCGAGCTTTGAGATTTCAGCATTCAGCGCTTCCAGTTCACCATCACGATCAGTCAGTTCATTTTCAAGCTCTGTTTTTCGTTTGGCAAGTTTCTCAAGTTTATCCTTCAGGCCAAGTCGGATACCGGCCTGTTTGTGATTGCTTCCGCTTTTAAGAAAACGGTGTGCCGTAATCTGGTCGCCATTTGACGTTACGGCCGATGATGCCGCTCCATTCAACAGTGAGGCGGCCTGCTCCAGGTCTTCAACCAGGAGCACAGATCCCAGAAGCAGTTCCGAAACTGCTTTTACCTGCGCATCGCATTTTACCTCTTTTGCGATCGACTTCTCATGCACGGAGTAACTCTTTCTTAGCTCGGAAAGAGGAATAAAGGTGGCCCGTCCTTTTTTATTGTCCTTGAGCAGGCGTGAGGCTTTAATTGCGTCACCCATCGTCATCACAATTACATAGTTGATTGCCTCGCCAAGTGCGGTTTCAAGTGCAGGAGCGGTTTCTTCGCGGGTGTGCAGCACATCTCCAACAGGCTTAAGCATCTGGAATTCGTCGCCATGATGTTTTATGAGCCAGGCCACCGACGATGGTGTAGCATCGTTCGACTCAGACAAGCTCTGCATCAGGGATATTTCGGATTGAACAGCGTCTCTTTGGCTGCGCAGTGAGCGGATGGCTTCCCTGAGCTGTTCCCGGTTCTCCTCAAGCTGCTGCCTGTTTTCAATAGCCGATAGAAGGCGTTTTTCCTCGGCTTCAAGTTCGCTGTTAACCGCTTCGAGTGTTTCTTTGGCGATATTGAGCTCGCCTTTCGCATTCAGGATTTCATCTTCAAGGTCTTCAATATCACGGTCCATCCGTAGCTGGTCGTCTTCACTGTTTTCAAGCTTCGACTCCAGTTTAATGCGGTCGGATTGCAGCCCCGATAGTTTCCGGCTTGCATCACTGATCGAAATTTCAAGCTCGTAGAGTTCATGCCGTATTTTGGTGAATTGCTGCTGTACATCGGCAAATTTCTGCTTCGACTCTTTCAGACTTTTTTCCGACCGCTCTTTCTCATCCGAGAAGTTCTCCAGCTTTTTGATGCTGCTCTCCCGCAGCTCCTCAAGTTCCTGCAGGTCTTTTCCGCTCTGTTCAATGTCGGACTGGTGCTGTTTAATCACACCCTCCTCATTCACAATCTTCTCTTTTGTAATACGGAGGTTGGTTTCCATTTCGCGAATAGACGAGTGGAGCTGGCTTACGCGACGTTGAGCTTCGGCCTGATTGCGTTCTCGCTCCAATAAGCGGTTCCGTGCATTCTCCTCGTTTTGCTCAAGCTCCTCCAGCCTTGAAGCAATTTCCTTTTTCTCCCTTTCCGCATTCCCAATACGCGTTTGCAACGGCTCAAGCTCCTCTTTGATGGCGCTGTACTCGTGTAGCGTGTATGCTTTGTCGAGAGTTTCGAGTTCGGTCCTGTAGTTTTTAGCTTTTGCAGCTTTTTCCGCCTGTATTTCGAGTGAACGGGCCTTTTTCCGCACTTCAACGAGAATATCCTCAAGACGCTGAAGATCTTTCAGGGTTTCGTCGAGCTTACGAAGTGTTTGTTTACGTTTCTCTTTGTAGCGGGTAACTCCTGCGGCTTCCTCAAACAGTCGCCTGCGGTCGTTATTGCGATCGTTTAGAATCTCCTCAACCATTTTCAGCTCAATCACGGAGTAGGCATCAGAGCTCATGCCCGTATCCATGAAGAGCTCCATGATATCCTTTAGGCGGCAGGGGGTATTGTTGATGAGGTATTCGCTGTCGCCCGATCTGTATAGGCGACGTGTAATGGTGAGTTCGCTGTATTCTACCGGCAATATGCCTTTGTCGTTCACGAATGTGAGTGAAACATCGGCCATGCCAAGCGCTTTCTTTTTTGCTGTACCGTTGAAAATGACATTGCTCATTGCGCTTGAGCGAAGAAGGGTAGGGCGCTGTTCTCCTAAAACCCAGCGGAGTGCGTCAACAATGTTGGATTTTCCGCATCCGTTGGGACCAACAATAGCGGTTATTCCGCTGTCGAATTTTACGTGAGTTTTATGGGCAAAGCTTTTGAAACCGTGTAAGTGAAGATCAGAGATATACATGCATGCAAAAAATAACGGATAAAAAACCGGTGAGTCGTTAATCGTTAGTTGTATAATCGTTATTCGTGTCCGATTACACCATTATACGATTAACGATTATACGATTAACGACTCGACTATACGGTCATGATGTCGCTTTCCTTGGTTTCAAGGAGGCTGTCGATCTGACCGATATACTTGTCGGTGATGGCTTGTACGGCATCTTCACTTTCGAAGCGGCTATCTTCGGGCAGCGACTCTTCCTGCACCGTTTTTTTCACTTCATCGTTGGCATCACGGCGCGAGTTTCGGATACTGATGCGAGCTTTTTCAGCTACATCCTTGGCGTGTTTTACAAGCTCTTTACGGCGATCTTCAGAAAGCATCGGAAGCGGAATTCGGATAATGCTGCCATCATTGTTTGGATTGAGGCCCAAGCCTGAAGACATGATTGCTTTTTCAATGTCTTCCATTGTTGATTTATCGAATGGCTGTACCACAAGCAATCGTGCTTCAGGAGCCGAAACGGTGGCAAGCTGATTCAGAGGTGTCTGGGCTCCGTAGTAGTTCACCTTGATTCCGTTAAGCAGGGTTGGAGAAGCCTTCCCCGCCCTGATATGGGAAAACTCTTTCTTGCAGAAATCTATGGCTTCTTTCATGCTTTCTTCTGCTGTGTCAATGATGAGTTGGAGTTCTTCTGGTATCATGTCGGTATCTTGCGTTTTTACGTCGGCAGCTATGCGCTTGCGTTTCAGGAATTTGTTAAATCACTATGATAAAAGGTAATAAAACTGTTACTGATCCCAAATAACGGTTGAGCCTATCGGCTTGTCTTCGCACACCACTTTTCGAAGATTCCCGTTTACATTCATGTTAAAAACGATGATTGGAGTGCGGTTGTCGCGGCATAGTGTAAATGCAGTCAGGTCCATCACATTGAGCCGCTTATTGAGCACTTCATCACCGGTAATAGTGTCAAATTTTACGGCGTTTTCATTTTTTTCAGGATCGGAATCATAAATACCGTCAACCCTTGTTCCTTTCAAAATAACGTCGGCCTCAATTTCGATTGCTCGCAGAGATGCAGCGGTGTCGGTAGTGAAGTAAGGGTTACCGGTTCCGGCTCCGAAAATTACGACCCTCCCTTTTTCAAGGTGACGGATAGCCCGGCGCCGTATATAAGGTTCCGCGATTTCTTCCATACGTATAGCGCTCATCAAACGGGTATGAACTCCCTTGCGCTCGAGCGCATCCTGGAGGGCCATGCTGTTAATCATGGTGGCGAGCATTCCCATGTAGTCGCCCTGTACGCGATCCATGCCTTCGGTAGCACCTTTCACTCCCCTGAAAATATTTCCACCGCCAATTACAATTGAAACTTCTACTCCTTCCTGCTGTACACTTTTGATCTCATTGGCATACTGAGAGAGGATATCCGCATCAATACCGTGCCCTTGTTCTCCGAGCAGCGCTTCACCGCTCAGTTTTAAGAGAATGCGCTTATAGTTGTTCGACACTGTTCACACTTTAAAAATTAACGGATACAAAAAAGGCCACCCTGAAGGTAGCCTTTTTCTGAGAATTAATTAAGCTTCGCCAAGCTGCATTCTGTGGAATGACCTGACCAGCGGAGCGTCATTGCTCTGCAGGTAATCTTTAACGGATACTCCATTATCCTTAACGAATTTCTGCTCGAGGAGTACGCGCTCTTCGTAGAATCTTCGCAGTTTGCCCTGAGCGGCTTTTTCAGCAATCTCAGCAGGCTTACCCTCGTTAATCAGCTGCTCTTTGGCGATTTCCAATTCCTTGTCAATGACGGAAGAATCAACTCCTTCGCGTGTAACGGCAAGTGGATTCATCGCGGCAATCTGCATGGCTACATCTTTACCGATAGCTTGTTCCGGTACACTGCCGTCAAATTCTACAATTACGGCAAGCTGATTTCCCGGGTGAATATAATCGACAAGTGCACCGTCGGTGTTCACAAATACGACACGGCTGATTTCAATTTTTTCACCGATTTTGCCAACCATTCCTTCGAGGTGTTTTTCTATGGTCAGTCCGTCAACTTCCTCCTTCAGCAATTCTTCGACGGAAGCAATTTTTTTCTCAAAAGCAATATTTAAAAATGCTTGCGCCTGTGCCTGAAAATCTTCATTGCGTGCAACGAAGTCAGTTTCGCAATTCAGTTCAACTGCGGAAGCCGTCTTGGCATCATCGCTCAAGCGGGTCAGAATCAAACCTTCGTTAGCTTCACGTTCGGCGCGCTTTTCAGAAACCTGCTGGCCTTTCTTGCGAAGAATTTCTACCGCTTTATCCATATCGCCGTCAGCTTCGGTCAGGGCTTTTTTACAATCCATCATCCCTGCGCCGGTGGCTTCACGGAGTTTCATAACATCTTTAGCACTAATACTCATGGTGTTTGAAATAGTTTTCAGTTGGGGTTGAACCGGTTACTTCTTTTCAGAATTCAATTCAGACTCGGAATCGGCTTCGGCTGCAGGTGCGTTTTCCTCTGCGGTTTCAGCTTCTGTTGCAGATTCAGCATCTTCAGATCCGGATTCTTCGACGGAGTCTGTTGTTTTGCGGCGTCTCTTTCTGCGCTTGGTCTTAACAGCTGCATCATCTGCAGTGTCGCCTGCTGCGTCGGATGAATCTTTTTTGGCTTCAGCGGCAGCTTCAACCATCAATTCTTCTTCTTTTATCGCTTCACGCTCGGCATTGCCTTCAATGATAGCGTCAGCAATTTGAGCGGCAACGAGCTGGATGGTTCTTGCTGAATCATCGTTCGCAGGAATAATGTGGTCAGGAATATCCGGATCGCTGTTTGTATCAACCATCCCGATAATCGGAATATTAAGCTTCACGGCTTCATTGATAGCTATATGCTCTTTGATTGTATCCACTACAAAGATGGCACCCGGAATACGCGTCATGTTTGCGATACCACCGAGCGTTTGCTCCAGTTTTTCGCGTTCGCGCTCCAGCATAAGTCCCTCTTTCTTGGTGAGCTCATCAAACGTACCATCGGTTTTCATTCGCTCAATTTCTTCCATGCGCGAAATACTTTTTCTCACGGTACTAAAGTTGGTGAGCATTCCTCCGAGCCATCGGTGTGTAACAAACGGCATTCCGGAGCGTATCGCTTCGGTTTTAATGATTTCCTGAGCTTGCTTCTTGGTACCTACAAAAAGAATGGTTTTACCTGCACGTGCAAGCTTCGTTACTTCGTCAAGGGCTTCCTGGAGATAAGACTGAGATTTCTTGAGGTCTATAATGTGAATCCCGTTTCGCTGCATAAAGATGAATTCTTTCATCATGGGATTCCAGCGTCGTGTGAGGTGGCCGAAGTGCGCACCTGATTTTAACAGTTCTTCGACTGATGCTGCTTTAGGCATAGTAAATAAAAGATATGTGTTTGAGTTTATCCGCTACACAGGTCAGCCCCTTGATGCCAACCCCGACCTCGTTTCAAGGAAGGAGCACCCGGCAAAGGGTCGCTGCGTATGTGTGATTGTGTTCGGACAGTTTGTCCGATTAGTACGACGGACAGCCTGTCCGTCAAAATTTTAATACGTAGAAAGAACAATAGATTTAATTCATGTATACCAGGAACTAAACCAAAAGTCGCCGGGCAGGCTGCCTGGCCTACTACTTTACCGCTTGCTGAACTGGAATCTCTTTCTCGCTTTTGGCTGGCCGTATTTTTTACGTTCAACCATTCTGTCGTCACGCGTAAGAAGTCCTCGTTCTTTCAGTGTTGCGTGTACGTCATCGTTCAGGTCGTCGAGGGCACGTGCAAGTGCCAGTGAGATAGCTCCTGCCTGACCGGTGATGCCGCCACCGCGTACTGTTACCTTGATATCATACTTGCCGTCGAGCTCGGTAGAGTCGAGTGGCAGCTTGGCTATGTTAAGGCGGGCCTTGGTTTTGAAATAGTCTTCAATCGCTTTGCCATTTACAAGAAAGTTGCCTTTTCCTTCTTCAATATAAAGCCGGGCTGTGGAAGTCTTTCTGCGTCCTATGTAATTTGCTTTTGCCATGTGAGATACTATATCTCTTTAATTTCTGGTTGTTGTGCGGTGTGAGGGTGAACCGGTCCTGCATACACACGAAGGTTTTTCAGAAGCTTGCGGCCCAGTTTATTTTTGGGAAGCATGCCCTTAACGGCCCTTGTCACAAGAGAAGTTGGATCTTTTTCCATTAGGTCTTTGGCGGATGTAAAGGTTTCACTTCCAATGTATCCCGTATGCTTGAAGTAGAGCTTATCGGTCATCTTTTTGCCGGTAAGCACAACTTTCTCAGCATTGATCACGACAACGTTGTCGCCGGTGTCGATGTGAGGGGTAAATTCCGGTTTATTTTTCCCGCGTAATATTGTTGCAACACGTGTGCTGAGGCGCCCGAGCGGCTGATCTTCAGCGTCAATGATAACCCACTTCTTCTCAGTGGTAGCAGGTGTTGCACTAAATGTTTTATTGCTGATCGTATTCACGATGTTTACTCTGTTTTATACAAAATTGACAAGTCGATAAAGATAAAGGTAAATCTATTTGATTGCAATACTGAAATCTTCAATAAATTTGGCACAGAGTGATGTATTACAATAAGCTGACAACAGAATTGATTGGTGGTAAGTTGAGAATCTGACACATTCACATGCCAGCTTATTATTTAACGTGTGTTTCCCACAGGGATCTTTTTGAAAAACTCAGGTTATTCGATGTTCCGGCTAGCCCGCATTTCACTGCGTGAGGAAAATATGAGCGTTTCACGGTTATCGCTTCGCTCGGTACTCACAAATAATACTGTGTTAAGTTGTTAACTCATTCTAAATCAATGTCCAGCGGCAAATTATTCAGCTTTTATAAAATACAGTGGGTAAGTTCTGCGCTCAGAGCGAATGCGATTCCCACGCAGTGCCCATTTTATGAACGCGACAGCGAAATTTGACCACCTGCTGCGTCCCGAGGCTTCGGGGTGGTTTGCTCAGCGTACTCAGATACGCTTCCGCCACCATTTTCAGGACGCCTTGCATGTGACCAAATTTCGCTTCGCGGGATAAAAGAGGAGCTTGGTGAGAAAAGCGGGACAGGAATCATCTCGAAAATCAAATCTGTGATGCATCCAAACCAGAGCTGCAAGAGGAATAAAATATACCGTGGTCACGCACCCGGTATTCAGGTTAACAGCCCGTCAATACTCATTAAGATTCAATCCTTCTTCTTGAACTCCTCAATGAATTCGCGGGTGAAATCGGAGAGTACCAGGCGTCCGCTGATTTCAGCGCGCTGTTCGAGTGTGGCGTGCCAGTGGCCGGTTCCCTGCCACATGATGTCTTTCAGCTCTTTCATGGCTTCGGGATTGCTGGCGGCCAGCTCGGTGGCGAGCTTATGTACGGCTTCATCCAGCTCTTCGGTGGTGGCCAATAGCTTGTTGAACAGGCCTTTTTGACGCGCCCACTCGGCGGTGTACCACGTGCGGGCGTCCAGCGAGAGGGTAGAGAAGGCCGCTACTCCGATGCGCCGCCCAACGGCCGGACCCACAACGAACGGCCCGATTCCAAGCGCCAGCTCACTCAGCTTCACCGAAGCGCTGGTATGTGCAAACGTGTAATCGGCAGCCGCGGCAATGCCGATTCCGCCACCCACCGTTTTGCCGTGAATGCGGGCGATAATCATTTTCGGGCAGGTTCGCATCGCATTGAGCACGTGCGCGAATCCCATAAAAAAGTTTTTCCCTTCCTCAATATTTGATATTGCAAGCAGCTCCTCAAACGAAGCCCCTGCGCAAAAAGCACCATCGCCTTTACTGCAAAGCACAATAACATTTACGCTTGCATCTTCCCCGGCCTTGGTAATGGTATCGGCAAGCTTGCGAAGCAGCTCTCCCGGCAGTGAATTTCCCTTGGGGTGGTAAAATTCAATCGTTGCGATTTTGTTGTTCACATTATAGCTGATGCTTCCTTTTGCAGGTTTACTCATGGCAGATGATCTTGTTTTCTAAAATTATGGTTCGCAATAACTCATTTTGTTTGATGAAAATATATAGAGACCTTCATTGGATTGCACAAAACATTTTTCAAAACCTAAGTGCTTTATAAGTACCTGCTATTTAAAGAAAATTTCCCATTAACTTCACTCAGTTTTGTTCTTTTGTCTTGATACAAAAGAACGAAAAAATCAAGGCAGTGAATTGCTTGTCGGCGGGTGCTGCCGAATGACGGAAAAATTTCAAGGCCGATAAATTTTTATAGAATTTGACAATTTACAGGCGGCTGATGAAATTTTTCAATTCGTCATCCTTCAGTCACCCTGTCCCCGACAATCAATTCAAGGCCGGTTCTGTAGCGAGAGTTATAACGTCATTATGTTTTCTTACTTTTGATAAATAATTGCTAAGAATCCTGGACTCTGAACAAGATTTATTCGGCAAGAGATAAGCCCTTATTTGGCAAAAATTTCTTTCAGCTCTTCGATGGAGTGTACCGGTTTGTGGCAGCTGAAATTTTCACAAACATATACGGTGAATCCGTTGTTTTGCGCATCATATTTCGAGAAGACGTCCGCCTTATTCAGCAGGATTTCCGTTTCATCCGTTTTGAGGACGATCGCAGATCCCGGCGCCGCTTTCTCGCGGCAAATCCGGATGGCCTCATGGGATGCATCGCTGTGTTCCGGATCACAAATCACGATCTCCTGAGTATTGCCGTTCATCAGCTGCCTGGCGGCAAGGGCAAACGTGTAGCCTGCGGGTGCATCCTCAACAGGCTCGGAAAACGCTTTGAAAATGGAGTGCGCCCTCTCTTCGTATTCGGGATTGGCCGTGAGACGCGACAGCCGAAAACCGTTCAGTGCAGCCACGGAATTGGATGAGGGAATGGCCCCGTCGTAGATCTCTTTTTGGCGGCCCAGCAGATGCTCGCCGTCATGCGGGGTAAAAAAGTAGCCCCCATGCTCCTCATCAAAGCAGTTCCGGTCAAAAATCTCCTGAAGATGAAGCGCCTGAACCAGGTATTCCGGGTTGAAGGTGGCGTGATAGAGCTCAGTGAGCGCCCAAATCGAAAACGTGTAATCATCAGCCATTCCTGTTATATCGGCTTCATCATCCTTGAGACGGTGAAGGATGCGCTCACCGGGGCAGAGACAGATTTCATTGAGTATCTCCCACGCTTTTTCGGCGCGTGCTGTCAGTTTGGCGTCATCAAAAATAACGCCGGCGCGGGCAAGGGCGGCGATCATCAGCGCATTCCAGTCGGTAAGCACTTTGTCGTCGAGCAGGGGACGCACGCGCTTTTCACGCTTTCTCTTCAGCTGCCTGAGCAGGTCTTCCACACGGTCGCGCGAGTCGGCCGGCACCGGTTCAACGAGGTGAGGGATGTTGGCACCGGTTTTCTGCCCGGTTGCTTCGTCTGTGAAGTTGCCATCAGGTTCAAAGTTGTAGAACTTCAGGAAAAACTCCGCATCGGCAGCCCGTAAGATCGCGCGTATTTCTTCCGTTGTCCACACATAGAACTTGCCCTCTTCACCTTCACTGTCGGCATCCTCGGCCGAGTAAAAAACGCCTTGCGGGGAGGTGAGGCATTCATCCACATACTGAACGATTTCGTAGGCTGTTTGCCTGAAAAGCGGGTTGCCCGTTAGCTGCCATCCTAGGGAGTACGCCATCAGCAGCAGGGCCTGGTCGTAGAGCATCTTTTCAAAATGGGGCAGCAGCCAATAGCGATCGGTGGAGTAACGGTGAAAGCCGAACCCGACATGATCCCAAAGTCCACCCAGCCGCATACCGGTCAGTGTTTTTTCTACCATGGTTTTAGACTTCTCGTGGGCGTTGATCCGGGCATTCTGAATCAGGAACAGCAGGTTGTGGGGTGATGGAAATTTCGGGGAGCCGCCGAAACCGCCGTTCACTTCGTCGAAAAGCTGACTCAGCGCTTCGATACCGGCATCCACAATCGAAGCAGGCAGGTCCAGTTCCGAGCGGCCCAGTTCAAGGCTTTTCTCAAATCCGTTTTTGATTCGCTGTACCGATTCCATCACGCGTTCGCGATCATCTTTCCAGGCTTTTGCAAGAGCCGGTGCCAGGTCGGTCATGCCGATGCGGTTCGGCCGTGATGTTTTGGGCAGGTAGGTGGCTGCGTAGAACGGCTCCTTGTCGGGCGTCATGATGATTGTAAGCGGCCAGCCGCCGTGCCCGGTCAGCATCTGGCAGACGGTCATGTAGGTATTGTCGATATCGGGGCGCTCCTCGCGATCCACCTTGATGTTCACGAACGCCTCGTTCATCAGTCGCGCCACCTCTTCATCCTCAAAACTTTCGTGCTCCATCACATGGCACCAGTGGCAGGTGGCGTACCCGATCGAGAGAAACACAGGCTTATCCTTCTCACGCGCTTTGGTAAACGCCTCATCACCCCAGGGATACCAGTCTACAGGATTATCGGCGTGCTGAAGCAGATAGGGAGATTTTTCATTCGCGAGTCGGTTCATGGCTTTCTGATCCGTTTGCGTGAGTTGTGAACAAGATAGGGAAATTGATGGAAAGGAATATTTTGAGATTGAATAGGGATGCAGATATGCAGGAAGAGATTAAAATTTCGAATGTTCTAAATCCGAAAACTTTCATATACAGGTAGTGGAACTGTTAAATTTAGGAGCATATTATTTCGAATTTCGTTCATAGAAACCCTCTTGTAATACGGCTAAAAACTTCACGACAATCCCGGAATTTTCATCTAACTTGGGTAATGGAAGATCACGCAAACGAAATTGAAATTGTCACAACCGGCGATGGGTCTACAACGCTTTACTCCGGCCGGTTTTCGCAGCACTATCACAATCCCAATGGGGCCGTTGCGGAGAGCCGTCATGTATTTTTCAAAACGGCAGGTGTACCGGGTTCGATCAAAAAATCAGAGGAGATCAATATTTTTGAAACAGGTTTTGGAACAGGACTGAATTTGATTTTGGCCAAAGATTATCTCGAAAGGTCCGGTTCAACATGCAGGGTTCAGTTCTTCAGCACGGAGGCATTTCCGGTAACGCCTGATGTGGCGAGTGAGCTTGATTTTGGATCAGAGCTGGAAGAACACAATCCGAATGCCCTTCTTGGCAAGATTTTCGCGTCGCTGAAGCCCGGCTGGAACAGGTTTGAAATAACCGGGTTGATAAAGCTCCATCTCTGGGTTGGACCCTTTTCGGAGATGACGCTGCCCGGTGATAAGTTTAACTTTTTCTTCCACGATCCATTTTCACCGGAGGTGAACCGGGAACTGTGGACACCGGATGTGTTTCAAGCACTGATTGCGATGGCGGCGGATGATGCCAAACTTGTAACCTATTGCGCTGCTTCATCGGCACGAGCTGCCATGGCTGTTGCAGGATGGAAAACGGCCCGCGCAACCGGCGCACTGGGAAAGCGGGAGATGACAGTAGCTTCTCTGGCAGAGTCCGGATTATCGAAGTTTAAATTGCTGAATAACCGGAGACTGATAGAACGCTATAAAAGGGGTGATTTTGATTGAACCCGGGAGTCAAAGTAAAAAGATCTTTCGACTACTCCACCTGCGCTGCAGCTTTTGTATCTGCGCTCGGGAAGACAATGAACCCTTGTTTCAATGGGCGGTGCATTGAGGGCAGTGGATGTATAAAGGTTTTGAGTTGAGCCGCCCGAATTCCTCCTGATGAGGATTGTCATCCCGACTGAGCGATAGCGAATGGAGGGATCTCCCTGAACAAAGGTAGATTTTAAAATAGGAAGATCCCTCGATTTTGCCGCCCGAATTCCTCCTGATGAGGCTTGTCTTCTCGAGTGAAGCGAGGGAACTCTCTAAACAAAGCGGGAATTAAAATACCTTAACAGCTTATTCTGTATTTTCACCTCACATCAAAAACGAAACTGACTTTATACGAAACTATGCAGGAGTTCGACGCTTTAGCACAATCCCTTCAATCGCATTATTCACATTTTAACGTTGCCGATCGGCTCCTTTTTACTGGCCATTCACACCAGGCGTGGCCCGATGTGGCCTTCGAAGGTGTGCAGCAGTACATGAGTATGGTTTCGGAGCAGGTTGATAAGAAGTGGGGCTTCGGGTTTGAGAAGACCGAGATCATGCGAAATTACCTGCGCCGGTGGTATGAAGATCCTATGGGACTCTATTGCCGTGAGCAGAACACCCATGTGCTGTTGGTGTCGTGGCTGTCGGCTCTCGACCTGAAGAACAAACCGAAGATCATCACTACCACCGGTGAGTTTCATTCCATGTATCGTCAGCTTCGTCGGCTTGAGGAAGCGGGCCTTGAGGTTGTGTACCTGCCGCATGAGGATGACAGCCGGCTGTCGGAGCTTATCACAAAAGAGCTGGACGACCGTACGTCGGCGGTGATGCTGTCCCATATTTATTATGAAACATCCGAGGTGAATACACGGATTCAGGAGATTGCGAATACCTGCCGGGTTGCCGGTGTGCCGCTGATGATCGACGACTACCATGGTACCAATGTAGTGCCGCTTTCGGTAAAGGAGCAGGGGCTGGAGGACTGCTATATTCTCATTGGTGGATATAAATATCTGCAGTGGGGGGAGGCAAACTGTTTTCTGAGGTTCCCTGAAAACTGCCTGTTGAGACCGGTGATTACAGGCTGGTTCTCTGCTTTTGAAAAACTCGATCAGCCTAGGAACAACGATCCTGTAGCGTTCGACGCGGGCGATCAAAAATTTGCCACGGCCACCTACGATCCCATCTCACAATATCGCGCAGCGGCTGTGACGGATTTTTTTGTGAGGCAGGGCCTCACACGTAATGTGCTGCGAAAACAGTACATGGATCAGGTTGGGTATCTCCGTCAATTGTTTGACGCAAAGGGATTTCACCAGGAAGTGATCAGGCACGCCAATACGCGGCCCCTGGAAGAAACCGGCGGTTTTCTGGCACTAAAGTCACCGCATGCGCGATCCATTCGGGCAAAACTGCTCGAAAAGGGAATTTTCACCGATGCACGCGATCAGATCATACGGTTTGGTCCGGCGCCATACACCACATCTCAGCAGTGCGAAGCGGTAATGGATGCGCTTGAGGAGGAGATTCATGGGATCGTTAATGGTTAAACGTATAATGGTTAATCGTGTATTCGTGTAAAGGTTAATTGGGCGATACCTAAATTGGGTGACAAATTATCTTCAAGCTCCCAAAGATTATACCATTAACTGCCCGACAACTCCGCAATGCGTCGGATGGCAAAAATCATATATCCGACAACGCCGGCTACAAATCCGTTCAGGATGATGAAAAAGATATAGCCGGTGGCATAGGCCGAAATCATGCGGATCCACTCCATGACCGATGCCGGGCGCAGGTACTGCTTGTAGATCCAGATCATGACTCCGGCGACCAGTACGGCCGGCAGTGTGGAGTTTACAAGGGGATCGCTGATGGGTATACCGGAAAAGATCCAGACGGGGATCATCAATAGCAGAGAAAGCATGGCCACACCTACTGCATAGCTGTTCATGACCAGGTGATTAAAAAAACCTTCAACCTCATTTCGGAGAAAAATGAGACCGCCAACCGCCAGCATGGGGATGAACAGGATAATCAAACCGAAAGGCAGAAATTGAGTGGATGCCCTCACGTTGCTTACCTGAATCCAGCCGGCTATTTCCTCAATCTGTTCACCGGCTTCTCCGTTGTCGGGTAAAGCTGCTGTTGCATCCGGTTCAAAGCTGAAGTTAACCAGCAGTGTATTCAGCAGAAGTACCAACACCGCACCGATTAACAGGAATTTGAACGGATGCATAAACTTTTCATGATCGCCATGTAGAAATGTATCCACAACATTTCTGGGAAAGGATATCAGTTCAGAGAAAGTATTTTTGTAATCGTTCAGCATAAATTTAAGAAATCTGAAGCTGTAGAATGAGATCAACAATGATTTACTGACTCAGAATTCCGGGTCAAATGCCGAGTCATAAAAAAAGCCGATTACCTTACAGTAACCGGCTTTTGTAAGGAAATTCTGAGAGTGATATGTTCAATCAGAATCCTTAACCCCGATTCAATATAGTATAAACGATGGATGTGCGAAAGCCTGAAATTTATAAATAAAAATTTTTGCGGGTGTAAAGTGGTTGTTTCTGGCTTGTAAAGCTTGTAATTTTGAAATCTTTAAATGATGCGATACAGCGTCATCTGTATCAATTTCTCGTTTGCAGAAATCTGATTTTTAGAAAAGGGCCTGTAGCTCAGTCGGTCAGAGCAGTCGACTCATAATCGATTGGTCGGGGGTTCAAGTCCCTCCAGGCCCACTTTTCCCTTCTTCCTTATTTAAGATCTATCCATTTTATAGATCTGAGCGTTGATGTTCCGAAGCAGTGCTTCGGTTGTAGCCTGTTTCGATGCCAATTCCCGGATTTCAATTGTTGCCCATCGAGTCCCCTTTTTTGATTTTTTCCTGTGGGCAAATCTGAGCGTTGATGTTCCGAAGCAGTGCTTCGGTTGTAGTTTGTTTCGATGCCAATTCCAGGATTTCAATTGTTGCCCATCGAGCACCCTTTTTTGATTTTTTTCCTGTGGGCAAATCTGAGCGTTGATATTCCGAAGCAGTGCTTCGGTTGTAGCCTGTTTCGATGCCAATTCCCGGATTTCAATTGTTGCCCATCGAGCCCCCTTTTTTGATTTTTTCCTGTGGGCAAATCTGAGCGTTGATGTTCCGAAGCAGTGCTTCGGGGGCTTCAAGTCCCTCCAGGCCCACTTTTCCCTTCTTCCTTATTTAAGATCTATCCATTTTATAGATCTGAGCGTTGATGTTTCGAAGCAGTGTTAACCACTTGCATAACCTCGGAAGTACTGGATTGCAGACAATAAAAAAACCGCCCCCGGTTGCGGAAGGCGGTTTCTGGAAAAATTATAAGAGAACTAAAGGATTTCTTAACCCTCAGCCAGATCTTTCAGCACGCCGGTAATTCTCATCACCTTATCGGCATTGTTCGTAGAGGCGGCATGATTCTCAAGTTCGCCCGCAAGCTGCAACAGCAGGCTTTCACGGGATGAGCCGCTGGACCCTTCAGCATCGATGAGTCCTCTGCGAATGGTATTGATTGCCCGCATGTCCATGTCTCGATTACGCTCGAGCTGATCGAGATAGGCCCGGGCCAGGGCAAAGGAGGCCGGCCAGTGGAACATCGGCTGCCCCTGCGGATTGAAATAATCCATTCGAACTGTGTTCATGGCGTCAATTTCGTTCTGTGTTACAAATTCACTGGGCAGAAGTTCGAAGATATCGAGGCCCCGCGCAATTTCGGAGTTTACCAGAACACCGTTATACCAGTAGATCGACCAGCTCCCGCCAACTTCGAGGCGGTCGTCGCTGATGGGTCCGCGGTCGTGGTAGGCAATCTCAACCGGGTTGGCCGGATCGGTAAAGTCGAACACATTGATGCCGCCCTGGTACCAGCTTTGAACCATGATGTCGCGGCCGGGGATTGGAAGCATGGAGCCGTTATGCGCCACGCAGTTCTCGGTTGAGGTTTGAGGGGCATCCATTTTGAAGTAGCTCTGGAAAACCATCTTGCCGTCCTCAATGGTATAGATCGCGTTTGCACCCCACTCGTAGGGATCGGTTTCGCGACATTTCGGCTGGGTACCGCCTCCCCACTCATCGGTGAAGAGTACTGTGGTTCCATCGTTGTTGAAGGTGGCAGAGTGCCAGTAGGCGAAGTTCGAATCGGCTACGGCGTCGATTCGTACTGGATGAGCCGGATCGCTGATATCAAGCAATAGGCCGTATCCCTCACAGGCGCCGCCGGCAAGCCCGACCTCAGGGTAGAGGGTAATGTCGTGACATTGATTTGGGCCTACATTCAGTCCGCGTCCGCGTGCTGCAAGCCTCTCTTCCATAAAATCGGTGTACATGTAGTCGAGTTTCTCACGCAGGGCTGTGGAGTCGGCTTGCGTTGGCTCACCGGAGCCATCGCGTTCCTGTACGATTTGTGCAAGGAATCGCCTAACGAGGCCGTCATTCACAATTCTCGGGGTTCCGCCGTAATTGGCTACAAAACGGCCTTGTTCAATTGCACGATCGATAACCGCTTGCTCTTCAGGTGCAAGTCCGTGTCTTGGTGGAGCATCGAGCCCTTCAAAAATTCTCGGAGAGCTTACAATTTCTGCAAGTTCAGGATTGGCCAGCGGCACTTTGATCACTTCAATGCGGAAGAGTGCGCTTTCGGGATCTTCATCCGGAAAATCACTCACACAGCCGGGCAGTTCATCTTCGGGCCGTACCGGAGCGGAGCCAGATACATAAACGTAGACATTTTCGTCGTCATTTGGATCCACAAGCACCGAATGCGTATGCGATCCCCGGCATGTTTGCACGTTATGAATGTACTCGGGATTGCGGATGTCACTGATGTCAAAAATGCGAATACCGCGCAGACGCTCTTCACTAACTACGGAATCCACGCCCTGGGTGCCGCAGTCGAGCCGCCCTTCGAGCCCTTCACCCGATACAAAGAGGAGGTCGCCATATACAGAAACGTCACTTTGCGATGCAGGACAGAGGAAATCAACTACAACCTCAGGGTTGGCAGGATTCGAGATATCCCATACCACAAATCCGTTGTAGCTTCCCTGAAATGCATAATTGTCTTTAAATGCGAGATCGGTATTCCAGGACCCGATAAAGTCTTCGGGTGATGGGGTGGTGGAAAGCAGCCTCAGATTCCAGATGGTCTCTTCGGCATTAAACAGCCCGGCTGCAAGGCCTACACGGGGATCGGGTGACGGGCGCTCCAGTTCGTGAATGAGGGTCAGCGATGGTTCTGAGGAGCGCTCAGACGGTACGGTTTCAGAAGATGCACACCCCATCAGTGCGATGAGAGCAGCTATCAGCATAAGATTAATGCGAAGAACCCCGGACAGGGGATTGGTACTGGATTGATACATATCGGGTTAATGAGGATTAGAGATTGCGTTACATTCAAAAAAAGTTGATTGCGGACAGCAGGCTGAAACGAAAATTACCTTACAGGCCTTCGATTGCATCAAGCATTTGCTGCATACGGTTGATTTCAGTGACCTGTTCGGCGTGGATGTCGGATGCCAGCTCAAACGCTTCGGTGTCGTTTGCGGCACCATCTACACTGAAGAGGTCACGCACCATGATCACGGCGCCGTCGTGGTGCTCAATCATGTATTTCAGGAAATATCGGTCGAAATCACGCCCGTTTAAACTGGCAAGGTGTTCAATCTGTTCCTGCGTGAGCATTCCCGGCATATCATCATGGTGGCTCATGTCGTGATGATGCATGTTGTGGCCATGATGACGGTCTTCATCCTGGTGATGACCATGGCCGTGTTCGCCATGTGCCATAGACTCTTCAGGCATCTCCATTTCAACATGCAGCTCCAGGCCGTGAATGTGTACAATTGGCACGGGCTGGCCGCGATCGCGCAGCCATTTTTGCATCAGGGCAATTTCGTCGTCCTGCGCATTTATGATGCGGGCGGCCAGGGTCTGCACGCTTTGGCTGGCATTATTCTCAGGGGCCAGCCGCGAGATAATGAGGGCCTGGGCGTGGTGTACGATCATGTCGGTCATAAAATCGATATCCGCCTGAGTAAAATTCATTCTCGATTCCTGCAGTCGCGACCAATACAGCTCTTCGAGAGCTGATAAATCACCTGTATCTGGAGCATGAATACCAGCCTCAGAGTGTTGATGATGTTCATGTGACTGGTCATGATCGTGGATTTGATCAGTTGTTGAACATGCAGCAGCGGCCAGCACTACGGTTAGAGAGAGAAACAGTCGATAAAACATCAGAAAAGGGTGATCTTGGAGGATTTGTTAACGCTGACAGAATAGTCAAATCGGGGCGTTTATCAAAGCATTTAAGATGTCTGATAACGCTTCAGGAATGTAAAAAATTTTCAAATAGTTAAGGCTGCCCCCCAGGGAACTCAGAACAAGTTACAGTATCGTGTATTCAGATTATTCCAAATACAGGATATTGAGCTTTATTTTTAGTAAGTCAGGTTACCAAAACCGGTTCGAAATTTCATTTACCGCGCGGTTCCAACATCGAAAATACTACCTGAAAGCCTGTTCCAGGTCTTCAATCAAATCATCGGGGTGCTCAAGGCCAATGCTGATCCGGATAAGGGTGGGAGGGGAGACCGAACCCTCGCCCTCGCTGCCGGCACGGTGTTCCCATGTGGTTTCAACGCCGCCAAGGCTGGTGGCTCTCTTGATAAGCCTGGAACCAACTACAACCTTTCGGGCATCCTCGCCGCTGCCCTTAACCAGGAATGAGATCATCCCGCCGAATCCCTTCATTTGTTTGCGGGCGGTTTCGTGCTGCGGGTGTGAGGGGAGGCCTGGATACCAAACCCTCTCTATTGAGGGATGCTGTTCGAGAAAGAGGGCCGCTTTCTCAGCATGCTCGTTATGGCCCCTCATTCGGTATGCCAGCGTACGCGTGCTTCGGCTCAGCAGCCAGCAATCCTGAGGAGAGGGTACTGCACCTCCCATCTGCTGGTTGAAGCGGATTCTGTCAAATAACTCATTCCCTTCTTTGGTGATGACTGCCCCACCGAGAATATCACTGTGGCCGCCAAAATATTTGGAGGTGGAATGAAGCACAAGTGATGCCCCAAGTTCAAGCGGAAGCTGATTTACTGGAGTTGGCCAGGTATTGTCTGCGATCACCGGAATGGTTCTTTCCGCTGCAAGCTCGCTTACTTTTCGGATATCGGTGATGCGCATCAGTGGATTCGACGGGGTTTCAACCCAGATCAGTTTGGTTTCGGGGCGAATGTGCTCCTCAACTTTTGCAGGGTCAGTCATGTCGATAAAATCGGCATTGAGGCCCCAGCGCAGCATAATGCCATGAATCATTTTTCGGTTCCCTGCATAGATGTCTTCCGGAACAATGATGTGGTCGCCCGGGTCGAGTGCCTGTAAAACAGCCGTTGCAGCAGCTATTCCCGAAGCAAATGCCGCTGCTTCAGATCCGCCCTCGAGGGCTGCAATCAGATGTTCGAACTGAAGACGGTTTGGATTTCCAAGCCGGGTGTAGTGAAGGTCTCCTTCCTGGCGTCCCTTTTCATCAATTTCAAAAATGGTACTTGGTGATATGGGCGGAATAATCGCTTTAGATGGATTCTCGATTCCTAGTCCAGTATGAATTGCTTTTGTTTCGAATCGCATAAATGCCTTTGGTGGGAAGTTAACTGAAAGTGAAAAATTGCACCTTGCGGACAAGGTACAGCCCGGTATAATTCCGGCAAAATTAGATTCACGGATGCGTTGTACGCGGGAGCGTTTTGGCTTTGATCAAGATGGGTGTCTTTGACAATGATAACTCGCTTACGAGCCTACGAAAAAAAAGCATGTATGCGTGAGCAGGAGGCATAGTTGCCTTTCACTTGATCAGTAGGGCTTTAAGCTCACCCGATTACCCGGCCGGGTATATGAATTGAAATCATCATAAGCGGCACATGTGCAGAATCCGAAAAATAGCCTGCCTACGATGCTGCATCAGACACATGTACCATGGGCTCCATTACAACGGCAGCAGTTATGGAACGGGTAATGAGACAAATTTCTTCAGCTTTTTCAAGCAGCCGGTGTGCTTTCTTTTCGGACACTTGCGAGTTTATAGTCAGTTCAGGCTTCAGTATCACTTTGCTCATTACAAATTTATTTTGCTCTTTCGACATTACCCCCGAACTCTGAATCTTTAAATCGAGATACTCAAATTTTGAGTAGCGGGCAACGGCTGTAAAAGAGGTCATAAAACAGGCGGCTACGGAGGCGGTATATAAATGCTCGGGCGACCAAATTCCTTCAACGCCTCCCGGAAATTCGGGGGGTGTTGCAATTTGCAGCTCTTCATCAATTCCGGGAGCACTCATTTTACCGGTGCTTCCATCTGTCCACTGTACCTCTACGTTATAGTGATGTTCTTCATTTTGATTGTTCATATTCGGCAAGTTTCTGAGTGATGATGGCCTGTAACTGTTGTGCGGGAATAACCCCTGCTTGCTGCCAAAGTACATTTCCTTCCTTGAAAAGAATCAGGTTGGGTATTCCGCGAACCTGGTATCTGATTGCTACATCCGGATTTTTTTCGGTGTCAATTTTGATGATGTTTAGGCTGTTTCCCATGTTTTGCTTCAGCTCTTTTAAAATGGGGGGCATCATACGGCATGGCGCACACCAATCGGCATAAAAATCCACAAGTACCGGGGTTTCGCCGCGAATTACCTCACTGAAGGGTTTCTTTTTTATATCGGTGCTCATCTTTCTGTTGAGATTTTAAATTTTAAAAAAATTATTCAGGGTCTTTGTTTGAAACGTTGTGCGGCGGTTCAGGTATTGCACAACTTCCCGCAATACAGCCAGTATTGCTTATGGCCTGCCACAAAAAAAAGATGGATAAAAATCCTGAAACCGGTGCAGAGTTAACAAGCCAGTTGTATCCCAAAAAGAGGCCGAGTCCTAATGCTACCCAGCGCATTGGATGCCATCCAGAACTAAGATTTTGATAAAATGTTGAAATGGTTTTCATTCGAAATAGAGCTACAGGTTTATATTAATAGGTACGATTCGGCGTAAAATCTGCCCGATGCCAATGCATTGCTAAGTGTCGGTAAGTAACTTAACAAGTTAGCGGGTAGAACTCAGTCACAAATGTTACAAAAGAGATATTTTATTTCGGCCTAGCTCTACGATACCCTCCTTTTCCATCTGTTTCAAAAGCCGCGACACAACTACTCGTGCGGTGCCCAATTCTCCAGCCAGCTCTTCGTGCGTCAAATGAATCTCTGATTTACCGGTTATTTCGCTCTTTCTTAAAAGCAACTGATGCAGCCGGTCATCCATTTTTTTAAAAGCAACTGCATTTACCACATCAAGAAGTTCCTGAAAACGTTCGTGATAGGCTCTGAAAATGTAGCTGTTCCATTCAGGATTGCGCCGGGTAAGTTCACCGATATGCCGGACATGCAAAAGCAAAATTTCACTCTCTTCGTTAACGATCACTCTTACTTTACTATCGTCGTTGTATAAAGCACCAAGAAACGACATGATGCAGGTATCGCCCGGGGTGAGAAAATAGAGAAGCATTTCGCGATAGTCGTTATCGCTTTGTATAACTTTGACACTTCCTTTTAAAACGATGGGCACAACCTGGATGCTGCTATTTTCTTCTATTAATACATCGTTCTTCTGGTAGGTCTTTACATAGCCAAACTTTTTTAACTCGCTGATTAACTCTTTATCAGCCTTTGCGGTTTTTGAGGGATTCATTTTCCAGTAATGTGAGCCGATCTGGTTTCTACCTGTTGCTCACACAAGATACAACCATCAGAAGTGGTTTTCACTGTCTAAAACGGTTTCATCAGGCGTACAGGCTGGTGCTTGTGTATTCTCCTTCACACCTTTCCTTGAGTGCAACGTTCATTTTTTGGAAACCCATTTCAGTTCTCTTGAAAATGCTTTTCATAACGGGAGGGAGAAGGCCACTGAAAATTTCACCGTGGTGGAGAGCAGTGCTTCCGTTGGGAAGTTGATTTAAAATAAAATAGTGCTCACCGTCGCAGAGTCCTCTAAAAAAGAGTTTTCCTTTCCAGCGAAGTTCAGACATTGGTTCAGATTTGACCACCAGGGGTTTAAACAACATCGTTTTTTTTCCGGGGAGACTTGCCGATACCTTAATACGATTTCCGGGATATGGATTTCCTGAAATAGATGTGATAAATGGATTCCATGCGGGATAAGATGAAAAATCCAACAGCGCCTCCCATACCTGCTGCAGGGGTCTGTGTATGTGAATTACTGTCTCAATTTTTCGCATAAGCTCGTTTTAACAAAATGTAAAAGCCGGAAATCCGCATTCGAATTCAAAAGCTATTGTTTACGATAAGATTACAACTATCTTTTACGGACGAGCGTTCAAGTTGTTGTGCTATTTGTAAAATTTTATAAACAATTATTTCAAGGCCTTTGCTTCATTCAAATTTGAAAGAGCTGGTATTTAAGCTTCACGTCGATAATTTCTCTTTTTTGCACGCGGGTAACGCTTTGTCCGGAGCGGGAAATGATGCGGTCAATCATGCAGGCTCTCAACAATGCCGCGGGTGGATACAGATGCAGTCTGGCAGCCTGTTTTAAAAAACAGAATATGCTGTATCAATTTTATAGCGAAAAAGATATACTGTATTTGCTACGATAGAGTATTGCCGGGTTTCAAACCATGTAAAATAACCCGGTGTTCTGAAATAATAATGCAGAAATAAATTTTTGATCATGCAAGTATATCTAAACGGTGAGTTCGTAGAGCAGGAGGAAGCAAAGGTTTCAGTTGCCGATCGTGGATTTGTATTCGGTGATGGCGTTTACGAGGTGACGCGAATAGTAGATGGCAGATTCATAATGGAAAACGAGCACCTTGGGCGCTTGGAGGAAGGGCTCAATGGATTAAAGATCAATCTTCACAAATCTGTCTTTGAGCAAATTCCAGTTATAAGCCGTGAACTGCTTACCAAAAATGGTCATCTTGAAGGCGAGGCTACTGTTTATCTTCAGGTAACCCGCGGAGCCTCAGTTCCCAGAACCCATGAATTTCCTTCACCACCGGTAGAGCCAACCGTATACCTTTCCAGTGCTCCATTTAAACCTCATACAAAACTACATGAAGAGGGTGTGGATGCTATTTCCGTTATGGATGTACGCTGGAGCCGCTGCAATCTTAAAACAATCAATCTTCTTCCAAATACTATGGCGAAACAGCAGGCGAAAGAAGCAGGAGTAAACAGTGCTGTGATGGTGCGAGACGGTGTGATAACCGAAAGCCCGAATGCCAATATTTTTTGTGCCAAAGATGGTGTGCTATACACATATCCCGCATCACCATATATTTTGAATGGCATCACGCGGCGTGCCGTGCTGAAGATAGCCGAACAAAGTGGAATACCGGTTATTTACGAGCCGGTTCGGTTTGACGAGCTTCACGAAATTGATGAACTTTTCTTTTCCGGTACAACAACCGACATTCAGCCGGTAACTGTAATCGACGGTAAACCTGTTGGATCGGGAAAGCCCGGTGATGTTGTGCGCGCAATTCAGGAAGGGTATAGCGAGCTTCTCTATCAAAAGGCGGAGGTGTAACGAGGAACAAGGTGCAGGCTTCATACTCCAGGCTGTAAGTTGCAAGCGGCAAGCAAGTTTCTTTAGGATTTAGAAAATTCGGATTTAGAACTTTGAAGCTTCGTACTCTATCTCGAATAGTCTGAGGCTTACTGCTTGTTGCCTGCATCTTGCCCTTACTCCCAACCCTTACGTTTTCAACCACTGATGCTCGTTTTCCTCAACTCCACATAGGGGATTCCCCGATTTCGGGCGCCTTGCTTTATCGTTATTCTGCTCACAGAAACAAACCAAAAGAAATGAGCAGTTTAACCCAAAATCCCAAAGCCATGGAAGCAATCAAAAATAGACCCGACAGAACCAAGGATCTCAGAACGAACATGAACGAAAATGAACTGGCTTATTTTGAGGCTATTATTCTCAGAAAAAGGGAAGAAGCACAGCATGAGCTCGACTATCTGATGGCTTCGATCGAAGATCAGAGAATGAATGATGATGATGACGCTTCATCACTTACTCATCATATGGGCGATCTTGGTAGTAAAGAAGAGAGTATGGATCTCACATATCGCCTTATTGAGAGAAATCGAAAGTTTATAAAAGAGCTGAATCGGGCACTTGCAAGGATCGAAAACGGAACATACGGCATCTGCCGTGCAACCGGACAGCCCATAGAGAAAGGGCGCCTTGAGTTTGCCCCGCACACTCGGTACAGTATAGCAGCTAAAAAGGGAGGACTGGATAAACTGCCTGTTACAGCAATCTGAAACAGGGGTAAAAAGGGGTAAAAAAAGGAGGGAGTAAATCAGCAATGGGAGGGTCTGATGTAAAACCCGAAAACGTAAACAAAATAAAAAAGCCCCGGCACTGCCGGGGCTTTATTTTTTAGAACAGAATTTCTTCTTATTCGTACGTAAGGCTTCTCACATCAACCGCGCTTAAACCTTTAGGGGTCTCTTCTACGGAGAATTCTACTTCTTCACCGTCTTCGAGTCCCTGTGTGGGGCCTAAATTTTCTACGTTGTTTCTGTGTACGAAGATGTCTTTTCCACCATCATTTGGCTCGATGAAGCCGAAGCCTTTTTCGGCGTCAAACCATTTTACTTTTCCTTGTTGTGTCATTGTATTGTATTGGTATTGTTAGTGCACCCAGAAGTGATTCAAAGTTGAGAGTTGGGTTAACGCGTCTTGTCCAGAGAAGTGCTTACCAGGTGTTATTATTGTAAAGACTCAGTATAAGCGTTTTATAAACCAATATCTAACTATTCTGAAAATAATTAGTATCAAATAGCTAAAGTCAAGCAGACAAATATGGTATTATGTGTATAGAAAGGGCGTTACCGCAACTTTCTGCCTGCAGCAATCCGTTCTTTTTGTAAGATGTTTGTTTCAGATAGCTCAGGCTTCTGCATCACACCATTGTGGAATGTGCCCCACGCATTTGCATGGTAAATGAAAAACTAAGCTCGAACCCGTTATCCCCATTTACCGAATATTCAGCTTTTAGCTGCTTAAGCAGTGAACGTATCAGGATCATACCCATGGAAGAAGACTTTTCAAAAATATTGGGATCAAACCCTTTGCCATTGTCTTTGTAGACAACGTGAATCAGATCCGGACCGCCAGTAATTTCTGTGGTTATCATTCCAGCCTGTTTACTGTCAAACGCGTGTTTAAACGAATTTGTAAAGAGTTCGGTGAGTATGAGGCCCAGCGGAATAGCCTGGTTGATATTTAAGTACTCTACTTTTACCTGCATATCGTGGGCGGTCATTTTATGCTCTTTATCATACATGTCGAAAATTCTGTCGAACAGTTTTTGCAGATACTCTTTGAATGAAATTTTTGAGAAGCTCTTTACATCGTACAGCATCTCATGCACGCCTGCAATTGAGAAAATTCTGTTTTGCGTTTCACGAAGTATCTCCGTCATGGCGTCGTCATCCACATCGAGCATTTGCAGGTCTATCAGGTTTGCAATAATGGCAAGGTTGTTTTTGACTCTGTGATGTATTTCAGTTAGAAGAACGTCTTTTTCATCAACCGATCGCTGTAATTCATTTCTGATCTTATTTCGGTCCGTGATGTTAATTCCATTACCCACGATAAATTGCCGCTTACCAATAACCATCTGGGTCCCGTTGATATAGAAATCGTATGTCCGTCCTTTACTCCTAACTATCGTTTCCATTTCAAGCTTGCCGTTGTAGGGAGCATTCTGCAACTTTTCCAGAACTTTGAGACGTTCATCCTCGATAAAAATATCAAGAAAGTTCATGCCTTTAAGCTGGTTATCGCTCATACCCAAAAAGTCATTTACATTGCTGTTCCACCGAACCAGCCGCCTTTTTTCATCTATTACATAAAATAGTCCCGGCTGGCTTTTTAAAACGGTATCTGCAAATTGCTTTTCATTTTTGAGTTCAAATTCAGCCTGTTTCTGTCGGGACACGTTTTCAACCATCACAACTACGTCTCCTGCTTTACCCGGAATTGTACGTACCAAAGCGGCATGAATTTTTACATCGAATTCCGCACCGTCTTTTCTATACCTTTTGCTTTCCACATCCTTGTAGGGCTTACCTTTCAACACGGTTTCCAGCATTTGCTGGAATTCGAGTGCAGGTTCGCGAGTAACATGCGGGAGGTATTGTCCGCGAACTTCGTTTGCCTTGTATCCGAACATCTGTTCTGCGGCTCTGTTCCAAAAACCGGTAACAACACCTTTTTTGTCAACTACAAAAATTGCCAGAGGTGATGCGGCAACTACGGTTCTGAGCTTCCTGTTTGAAAAGTCGTAAGACTCTTTTGCCGAATAAAATCCAATAATGAAAAAGATTCCAACCGCCATCAAAACAGAAAGTAGCAGACCGAGAATGAGATTTAAATACAGGCTTTCTTCACTGCCTGTACTGAAAAAATTGTTGGTGGGGATCATTGTGGCATACCAGAAATGATCGTCTGTAACGGGAAGCGGTATCTGTCTGTATTCAGACATGTTGGAATAAAGCATTCCCTCGTTCAATGATCGGCTGGAGTAAAAAAGTTGCCCTGCTTCATCCATTAATTCAAGATGAAATATGTCGCGATGTTGTAATACTGAATCGATTAGTTTATTGAAATCGAGTCCTGCACTTATAGTACCTGTAAATGACTCATCATTGTAAACAGGCAGATCTGCTAAAAAAATGAATTGAGCAGCGTTGGTGCTTTCATTTTCAGGATCAGATACAGCTTCGTTTTGAAAGCTTTGGGATAGAGATAGAACTGAATCCTGTTCAGCTTTTCTCCAGAATACTCTTCTGATGTCGTTTTTTGAGGGATCCATAACTGCAGGAGCGTAAGCGGTGTATCCTGCTTCATTCATTGAGCGTACGCCCATATCGGAATCAATCCACTGAATAAAACGCACTGCGGATGATTGATCTTTTATTAGATCAGCCTCGTACTGCCATATTTCTTCGCTAAACGATTCATTTCTCTCCAGTCGCAGCTTCAGTGCTGATAATCTCTCCAGTTCAAGTTCAAGTTGTTGCACAAGCTGATCTAAAACAAATGTGACCTCACCCGAGAAAAGCTCAGCCTTTTGTTTTTCAATATCTTCGGCATTCAGTTTCCACGTATAGAGCACGACAAGGGCAAATATCAGCCCTGTGAAAATAGCTGCCAGAAACTGTCTGACTCTGCTGCGTTTCTTGTCCCCGTTAATCATATGCAATGTTAAGCTCTGAAAACCATCGTACTTGCGATGTAAACATATTTACCCCGCTCAAATCCATGTGAGCGTCAGATTGTGGATCTTCGCCGGAAAAATGTAGTAAGGCGAATCTTTATTACTACCTGCTATTTGGTTATCTGTTCCCGGCTAAATCGAAGTTTTATATTTTGGTGACACTGCTTGATCGTTACTCTATCCCGACAACTTGTATGACCACATGTCTGTTTCTGCTTCGGTTGTCATGGTCGAGCACAACGATTTGTTGCCATGTTCCAAGAATTGGAGTGCTATTTCTTACAGGTACCGTAATGCCCGGACCCATGAAGGTAGCCCTGATATGAGAAAATCCGTTATCGTCGCCCCAGGTTTCGGAATGGTGAGAACGCTCATGTTCAGATGCAAAGTCCTCAAGCTTTTTCTTTATGTCTTTTACCAGTGCGGGTTCAAACTCCATAGTCGAAACTGAGGCCGTTGAACCGGTCACAAAAATGTGGCAAAATCCCTCGGTTATTCCTGATTCTGAGATTCTTGCCCTTACCTGGCTTGTAACATCATGTATATCTGAAAAGCCTTTAGTACTGAGATTAAGATCGAAGGTTTTGATGGTCATTATGTTGGGATATTGGTCATCTGCTTTTATCAAGACAGGGATAGCTTAAACATAATTCAGTTAATTCAAGGATCATTTTTGAGATTTAGAAAATTTTAATCTCAACGATGACACTATTTTGTTCGGCTTTGCGCATATGTAAGTGAAGATGCCGGATAAAAGATATGCTAGAATTCGGCCAGAGTTGAGACAGCTGAGTGCTTATTTAACAGAGCAGATTAGATCAAGACGGAATCAAGATGGGACCTCCGCTTCTGAGGATCATCCGGTGCAGAGAGAACTAGAATCCTGCGGAAGCGGAGGTATTTTTTATACTCTTCACGTGTCACCGTCAGATTATTGCATGGATAAGTCTTAAGGCCGATAAATCGGTTTGTGGAAATGAAAAAGTTCGCCGTATATTTAAATTCTGTACATCAATCTAAGCCTCGGTGGCGGAATTGGTAGACGCGTTGGACTTAAAATCCAATTGGTATTTAAATGCCAGTGCCGGTTCGAGCCCGGCCCGAGGTACAAGCCTTCATCTGCTATCAGGTGAGGGCTTTTTTTATGTTTCAAATTCTTGCAATGCTCGCAGGGCGAGAAGCCAGGCCTGAACGAATGTGAAGGATTGGTGCCGAATAGACATTAACTTATAAATTTGACCAAACCCTCACCAAAAGTAATCGGTTTTGACGAATTATGGCTGAGAATAATCGACTTGAAGAAAATATAACCGTTTTCAGAAATTATACTTTTTGAAACCGGTATGAAGCTGGCCGGATATAGCGCTTTAATACATTTCTACGATTTAGCGGTACCTTTGCCAGAATTGATTTCTGCAATAAGTAAGAAGCACAGAAGCTATACTGAGGGTAAGTGGCGTGTGTTTAAAACCGGACGGGAACCTTTATCAACTCTTCTTGGCCACCTCACATTTGCGCTTAAGTACGAAGGAGTGGATCTGTTGGTTCTCAAAAAACTCTTTGAGACTGTCAATAAAAGTGAAATTGAATAAATTGTAAAAGACCAGCCAACAAGCCGAAACAGCCGTAGAATTTGGTTTTTTTATGAATGGCTGATGGATGATAATCTCAACGTAGAAGATGCAAAAAGAGGGAATTATGTTGAGGCTCTTGATCCCGGTTTGCAATACCCCGGCCCAAAACAAAGATCACAGCGACATCGTGTGTGGAATAACCTGCCGGGAAACAGGGATTTTTGTCCGCTAATATACCGCACTGAAAAACTCGAACGGTTTTGTACTGAAGAGCTGAAAAAGAAAGTATCTGATACGATAGGAAAAATACACCCGGATCTACTATCACGAGCCGCAGCTTTTCTACTGCAAAAAGACTCCAAAGCTTCGTATGCCATCGAAGGGGAAACCCCTCCTGAAAACAGGGTACAACGCTGGGGAAAAGCAATCGGACAGGCCGGACAAAAAGACCTTACTGAAGAAGAATTGCTTCGACTCCAGGAGATTGTAATTGAAGACAGACGGTTTGTTGATATGGGCTGGCGAGAAGAATGGGGATTTGTCGGTGTACATAACCGGGTTGCTGGCAAGCCCCTTCCGGATCATATATCTGCCAAATGGCAGGATTTACCACAGCTTATCCATGGCCTGTTAAAAAGCAATAAGTCTCTCATTGGCAGTGAATATGATCCTGTCTTAGCTTCGTCTACAATTGCATTTGGGTTTGTATTTATCCACCCATTCGCTGATGGGAACGGCCGCGTACACCGGTATCTGTTTCATCATGTGTTGGCCCGAAAAGGATTCTCTCCAAAAGACTTATAATCCCGGTTTCAGCTGTCATTTTGGATCGGATTGATGATTACAGAAACGTCCTGGAATCATTTTCCAAACCACGCCTTGATTTCATTAAATGGAAACCGACACCGGATGGAAATGTTGAGGTTTTAAATGAAACCATCGATCTCTACCGCTACTTTGATGCGACGAAGCAGGCGGAATTTCTTTATGAGTGTGTAGAAGAAACGGTTCTCAAATCACTGCTGGAAGAAGTACAGTATCTTGAGTGCCATGATAAAATGAGAACCTTCATACAGGAGCATTTCGACATGCCTGATAAAAAGATGGAAAACTTGATCGGTTTATTGCGTCAAAATAGCGGCAAACTTTCTAAACGTGCTTTGAACAGAGAATTTGAAGCGTTTACCGATGATGAAGTCAGGTTATTGGAGAACAAATATCAAGAAGTTTTTATCGATGTTAGTTGATGATTTCCCTTCGAAATTAATGACCAGCCTATCTGACTAGTTTTTTGGAGAAGTATGATTGTAAATAGTGTCTTATCAACCAAACTATGAAAAACATCACTTTTAATAGGACTAAGCTATTCAAAGAGCTTTGGGAAAAACCCATGATCCAGAATGCAAAATATTACAAGATTAATGTATATCAGATTACGAAGATCTATGATGATCTCAAGATTCCAAGCCCGACGTACAAGCTCCTGTTTAAACTCTAATCAGGAGCTTTTTTATGCCAGCTAATTCAAGAGTTTGGCCGGACTAATAGCCTGTCCCGCAGCGGGGAAACATGATCGATAGTGAGTTTCGGGAAGGCCCACTATTCTCTATTCTACAATTTTCACAGTCGGTTATCTTACATAAATCCGGTCAGATCGCCTTTGGATTCGGGCCATATTCATTTGCAGCAGAGTCGCCCTCTAACAAAAAGAAGTAGAGCAATACAAAGAACCCGATTACAGGAACCAGGCCTATCAGGTACCACCAGCCGCTTCGGCCGATATCATGAAGCCGCCTTACACCTACAGCAATCGACGGTATAAAGACAAATAGAGAAAATAATGAGCTTAAGAACTCACTACCACCGCCTATTGCAAAACCCGCACCGCCCAAAATGATCGAAATTAGAATATTTCCCAACAGAAAAATCCAATACTCTTTTCGGCGCGCACGGCCATCAAAGTCAACATATTGCTTTAATGGTTTCAGGTACCATTCGATTAGTTCATTCATGAATTTATCCCTATTGTTTTGGTTAGTGAGTAAATTATCCGGACGCCGCACTTCAATATGTTACATTCTTGTGGCACCCGTTTACGTCAGAAAAGCTCGTGCATAATTATGAAGAATTTATTTGTAAGATTCAAACAATAACCTGTAACCTGCTTTTTATAAATGAAATGAATAAAACCGGCTTTAAAAGAAACATTTCCGGTTGAGCAGAATACAAACTGGCTAAGTCCCGTTCACGAATACCGGAGACTTGTCGTTCATACATCAGTGAACATTCTCTTTGGTGAATAAACATTTATTCACCGGTTATCAATTACCTATCTATACCATCAATTATCGGATCTCACATGCACACGGAAACACCCGTTGAAGAAAAAACAAAAAAGCAGGTAAAAACTAAACGCAAAAAAACGGGATTTTTCGGTTCTTTGAATACCGACCTTGCAATCGATTTGGGCACTACTAATACACTAATCTATGCTCTCGGGCAGGGAGTTGTATTAAACGAACCAACAATCGTTGCTTTAGACTCAAAAGGCAATACCATTGCTTTTGGCCATGAAGCGCAGCTGATGCACGAGAAAACTCATAAGAAAATCCGAACGGTACGTCCTCTGAAGGGGGGAGTTATCGCCGATTTTGAGATCGCGGAGAAGATGATGCGTGAAATGATCCGGAAAGTGATGGATAGAAAATGGTTTTCGTCAATCAAAAGACTATTTATAACGGTACCCAATGGAATTACAGCGGTTGAGCGGATGGCCGTACGCGACAGTGCCGAAAACGCTGGGGCAAAAGAAGTATTTCTTGTTGAGGAGACAGTAGCCGCTGCCGTAGGGCTAGGACTCGATGTGAAAGAACCTGTCGGAAATATGGTGGTCGATATTGGCGGAGGCACAACGGAGATCGCCATTATATCGTTGTCGGGCATTGTTTATTCACAATCCATTCGAATTGGCGGTGAGCAGATGAACGAGGAAATTGTGAGCTATGTGCGACGCAAGTACAATCTGCTGATCAGTGAACGAGCTGCTGAAAAAATAAAACATGAAATTGGATCAGCAGTTCCGGCCGAAAATGAGAAAGAAACACTAACCAAAGGCCGAAATCTTGTAAGCGGTGTGCCCAAAACGCTCACCATTACACCGCGCGATGTTCGGGAAGCTATTTCAGAAACAGTTAATGCCTGTCTCGACGCTGTAACAAAATCCCTTGAAAATACGCCACCCGAATTGGGAGCAGACATTCTGGATCGGGGAATTATGCTAACGGGCGGCGGAGCCCTCCTGAAGGGGATAGACCGCCTGATTTCCGAAGCAATTGATCTTCCCGTGCATATCGCCGATAATCCGCTCACCACGGTTGTGGAAGGTGCCGGTGAAATCCTCGATAAACATGAAGAGTACCAGTCCGTTTTAATTTGATCAAACTGCTCAGGGAATTGAGGCCTTTCGGAGGAAGCACGAGCGGTCATTGATCACGGTAAAAAATTTTTCTGTTTACCTGATCAAACAAAACCATAATGCATACATGCAACTAGGCATGATCTTCTATAAAAGTTCTTAAAAGAACATAAATCGCACATATTGTACCATTATTAAAACGGGTTATATTACAAATAGAATCATTGATCAAACCTGGTTTGATATAATGATTTCAGGTCAGTGAGTCTGTATTATGACCTATATGGCGGCCCTAAAAAGTCGTCCCAATCCGACTTTGTCGGATTTGTCAAATGCACGACAATCTGAAACCGGAGCCTTTTTCCCGGAACAAGAATCTCAGGCCCGGATGGTGTGAACTACGGTGATCATCGTCCTGCAAGTTATACAGAATATCCACACGTATTGCTGATAGCTGTCAGAGTATTCCCGGGTGAAAGGCTTTCTTTTTTTATTCTGTATTGCTTTTGTCCTATCTGTTGTGCCGCTTGGCTTGGTGTGTTTATTACTCTGCGGTTAATAGATTTTTTTGCTACCCATTGAAGGGGCAGTTTATTAGTTCGCGATTTATTTGAGCCTTTCTTTGTAGAATCCGATCGACTTTTCCTGTGCAAACTTCTTCCTGTTGTACTCTTCCGTTTTCCCTTTTGGCACTGAAAGCGAGTTCCAGTTTTCCCCGGCAAAGCAGCGGGCTATCATTACGATTTGTCCGGTGTGGTAGGAGATGTGAGACAACGACCGCATGGCCGCCTCGGCAAGGGTGTGCCCCTCATTCCGAATATACATGAAGGACTCAGTCTCATCGTCTGAAATCGAATCCATCGCTATGAAGAACGTTTCCCATCCGCGATTCCAGTGCTCCATTAACTCCTGCCCGTTTGCAAAGGTATCCTCAAATTCGCCTTCACGGTTGCGCCAGGGTTTTTCACCGTCTTCGGTTCTGAAGTTGGTCCAGTGAGAGTGCAGGTTGCCGCTGATATGCTTCATAAGCACGGCGACAGAATGCTCAAAGCCAGGGAGAACTTCATAGGTTTGCTCTTCAGGGATTTGGTCAATGGCTCGTTCCGTCAGCAGTTTTTGATATTTCATGAGGCGGACCAGCCCTTTGAGTGATTTTGCCATGGGTGTGAATTGTTGAAAGGTTTTAGTAAACCGGACACGGAATTGAACTCCCGTATACCGTAGCCTGATGCTGCAGGCTTCAGGTAGTAAACGTGGAAATGGTCGGGTTAACAGGATTTGAACATGCTGCCTCTTCGTCCCGAACGAAGCGCGCTAGCGGGCTGCGCCACATGCCGAATAAGTCCTGAACCCGAATCGGCTAGCAATCTGTCTCAAGATAAGAAACTCGCAACTTTTCTTTGGCAGGCTTAATTCGGATTGTGACTAAATGCTGCCGGATTAATCCAGGTCAATATCAAGCCGTTTTTTTCTTTTAATCAAAGTAAGAATGGTGTACTCGGCCACCATCTCCTCATTCTGGTTAATCACATGCACATCGAACCAGACCATTCCGTACGGATCCTTGTCCGTCTCACGTTTCTGGCGCACCGTTTTCTTCTTCACAATCAGCTTTGCCTGTATGGTATCACCGGGATACACCGGTGCCAAAAATCGCAGATCCTCCAGCCCGTAATTCAGCATCACCGGACCGGGGGAGGGGTGCACAAACATGCCCGCGGCGGCCGACAGCACAAAATAGCCGTGAGCCACGCGCCTGCCGAACAGGGAATCTTTAGCGGCGATCTCATCGAAATGGGCATAAAAGTGATCACCGCTGAGCGATCCAAAATTCACAATGTCGGCTTCGGTAACGGTGCGGCGATGTGTAGTAAGGGCTTCGCCAACTGTGAGCTCTTCAAAATACTTCCTGAACGGGTGGATGTCAGATTCTTTGGTTTCGGCGCCCTTGATGTACTGCTGCACAATGTTCATCAGCGTGGTGGGCGAACCCTGAAGTGCCACGCGCTGCATGTTGTGAAGTACTGCACGGGCGCCGCCAAGCTCTTCTCCGCCGCCTGCCCGGCCGGGTCCGCCGTGAACCATGTGAGGCATGGGCGAACCGTGTCCGGTAGATTCTTTCGCGGAGTGGCGGTTCACAATCATAAACCGGCCGTGATAGGGTGCACAGCCCATGGTAATGACGCGCGCCACATCGTCATCGGCGGTGAATAGAGAGCCCACGAGAGATCCGTCGGCCTTGTTGGCGATGGCAATGGCTTCATCGATATTCTGATATGGCAGAACCGTGGTTACCGGCCCGAACGCTTCGATGGTGTGTACATCGTCCACTTCCAATGGCTTGTGGCATAGCAGCACCCTGGGGTTTGTAAATGCGTCCTTCAGGCCATTATCTGCCGCATAAACGGTATCGGTCACTTCTGTAAGCCGGTTGTACTGCTCCTCGAATCGGTTCGACTGCAGCGCACTTGCCAGCGGCCCCATCCGTGTTTCTTCTTTTGCAGGATCACCGATGGTTGTTTTCTCGAGCCTCGCCCTGAGTGCTGAAACTACATCATCGGTTAGTCCCGCCGGTACTATGGTTCGCCGAATGGCGGTACACTTCTGTCCGGTCTTCACCGTCATCTCGTTCGCTACTTCCTTTATGAAAAGCGAGAACTCTTCCATACCGGGCGTTACATCGGGCCCGAGAATGGAGCAGTTGAGTGAATCGGCCTCCAGGTTAAACGGTATGCTGTTGGCGATGATATTGGGATGCGCCTTAAGTTTACGGCCTGTTTCTGCAGATCCGGTAAAGGCCACAACATCCTGGCTGGTAAGGTAATCGAGAAGATCGCCCGGTTTGTCGGCGGCAATGAACTGTACTGAACCTTCGGGCAGCAGTTCCGAATCAATCATCTTTTTGAAAACGGCATGTGCAAGATAGGATCCAAGCGGTGACGGCTTGATGATGGACGGCATTCCGGCAATGAATGCCGGGGCAAACTTCTCAAGCATTCCCCATATCGGGAAGTTGAATGCATTGATATGAACTCCTAAACCGTGTTTGGGAACGCAGATGTGCTGCCCCATAAAGGTGCCGCCGCGCGAGAGCCGTTCCACTCCGCCCTCCACGTGAAAGGGGAGATCGGAAAGCTCGATTCTGGCCTTGCTCGAAAGCGTAAAGATGGAGCCGATTCCTCCCTCAATGTCGATCCACGAGTCGCGACGGGTAGCTCCGGTATGTGTGGAGAGCTCATAAAACTCCTCCTTGTGCTTCATCAGATACTGGCCGAGGAACTTGATTCTGAACGCGCGCTGGTGAATGGTCATCTCCCGGAGTTTGGGTCCCCCGGTGGTTCGTGCATAATCGCACATGGCTTTGTAATCCAGATCAGCTTCAATCAGTGCTGCCACGGGTTTGCCGGTCACGGCACTGATCATATCGGTTGATGTTCCCTTTTCAATCCATTTTCCCTGAGAATAGGAGGTTACCTTCATGCTATGGCAGTTATGTTGTTATTATTTAGCGGAAGATAATAAAAGATCGGGGAATGGGAGGATTGCAGATTGCAGATTGGGGGGATTGCAGATCGGAAATTGCAGATTGGGGAAATTGCAAATTGTAAAATTGCAGATTGAATGATTGCAGATTGGGGGAAAGGGCAAAAAATCAACAATCAACAATCAACAATCAACAATCAACAAT
>PWWL01000292.1 GCA_003561515.1 Balneolaceae bacterium | reverse complement strand
GGCTTTTCTCAGGAATATTGATCTTGAAAATCAAGTTCCCGAATTTCGCTGGAGCGGTCCGGAAAGGCATAGATACCGGCTGATTGTTGTTGAAGCAAACGGCAGACAACAGGCCGAGGCCAGGCTGTCTCGACGCTTTGCCCAGCCATATAACCAGAACCGGTTTCATGAACCCGGAGAGAACATAATTCTGGATGTGATGACGGCAAACCGTGTTTTTGCAGCGGGCGACAATTTGCGATCGGTATTTGAACCAGGATCACAATATTACTGGCAGGTTGGTACCACCATCACAACCGTCCGAAGCCAGCGGGATATACGGTCGAATGTTTGGGATTTTACGACAAAAGAGGCATCAACAAATGAGCTGATTGCGCTGCTCACATTTATGATAGGTGAAGAAAGGGTGCAACAGATGGTTAATGAAGGTTATGTATTAGATAGAATAGAACTTGGAGATGAAATATACTCGGCTGAAGAAGCCGTGAATGTACTGAGAGAGATGCGCAATAAAATAGAAAACAGAAGAGCAACAATAGGTGAATAAAATGAAAAAGAATCAGAAAGGTTTACTTGGATTTGGAATTATCCTCGCAATTTTGATTGCGGGTTTCCTGTTTTTCTTGCCGGAAGATCAGCCCACTATTTTAATGGACGAAGCTGAGGATGAAATCGCATACGTGCGACGATTTGTGCCATCGGTTACGGTAACCAACGTCTCCACGGATACACTTCAAACCGTGGGCAAGACCCTCGTATCGGGTGACACCCTGACGACAAACCAGACAGGATATGCCATGCTCTTGTTTCTCGATGAAACTGTGGCACGGGTAAGCCCCTCTTCGAATATGGTGATCAGCAGCACGCTGAATGCAGAGCGGGATATGAACATCAGAACTCAGATCAGGTTGGCAATCGGTGGGCTGTTTATGGATGTTAACAGGGGAACCGACAGGGAATTTGAGGTTACCACATCAAACACCGTAGCTTCCGTGAAGGGAACCCGATTCGGAATCGATTCGAATGACTTTATCTGGGTTGAGCAAGGTGAGGTTGAAGTAACCGTTATTGCAACCGGTGAAGTAATTACACTTCGCAATATGTCGTTTGTTCGCGTTGAAGAAGACGGAACAGCAGAAAGCGGTGAGATCACAGAAGACTTGCTCGAAGAGTTGAAGATGGAATATCAGATTCTGGAAAGTGATCTCATCGAACGTGATATGAGACTGCGCTTCAGAAATCAACAAGGCGACACCATGGATGAACAGCTCCGTATTTTTGAACAGGAGCAGGAAAACTAACAGGTTGAGCAACGGTTTGTCCTTGCCTATCTTTACAGGATGAATCAAAAAAATATCAAGCCTGCAGTTGCCATTATAGGTGGCGGCGCTGCAGGCTTTTTTACTGCCGTAAATGCCGCACGGCTTAATTCCCGCCTCAAAGTTGTCATTTTCGAGAAATCGAGGGAAGTGCTGTCTAAGGTACGGGTGTCGGGCGGAGGCAGGTGTAATGTGACCCATCACTGCTTTGACCCTGAACGCCTGTCCCTTCACTACCCCCGCGGATCCAAAATGCTGCGCTGGAGTTTTGAGCAATTTCAGGCTAAGGATACGGTTGATTGGTTCGAATCGAGAGGAGTGAAGCTGAAAGCCGAAGACGACGGCCGCATGTTCCCCGTTACCGACAGCTCTGATTCGGTGATTGACTGTCTGATGGAGGAAGCACGCAGATATGGAGTAGAGATCAGAACGAGGACACGAATTGACACCATCGAACCGCTGAGCATAGGCGGCTTCAGGCTTCATATCCAAAAAGGGGAACCGCAGATTTTTGATTCAGTGGTAGTGGCTGCCGGAGGCTATAATCGCATGAATGCTTATGATTGGCTGAAAGATCTGGGCCATACCATTGCGCCGCCGGTGCCCTCGCTCTTTACCTTCAACTTCAGAGAGAAGGTGTTCAGCGATTTGGCAGGCATTTCGGTAGAGCATGCCGAGGTGCACATTGAGGGAACCCGGTATACGGAACAAGGCCCCGTGCTGATAACCCATTGGGGGCTGAGCGGGCCTGCAGTTCTTAAACTTTCGGCATGGGCTGCGCGCGAACTTCACGACCGGGAATACCGCTATGTGGTGAGGGTTAACTGGCTAAGTCCGATGACTGAGCAGCAAGCAAGGGAAACCCTGCAGAAACTCAGGGGGAGGAATTCAAAAAAACTGATCACAAAACAAGACGGTTTTCCATTTTCCGCGAGATTGTGGGAAAGGTTTATAACACTTGCCGGCATCAACACTGGCAAGCGCTGGGCAGACCTGTCGAATAAAGAAATACATGAATTGCTTCAGCAGCTTGTTCAAGCACGCTACGACATCCAGGGAAAAACAACATACAAGGAAGAATTCGTGACCTGCGGCGGAATCCTGCTGCATGAGGTTAATCCTGATACCCTTGAAAGCAAGAAAATTCCCGGCCTTTACTTCGTCGGTGAGGTGCTGGACATCGATGGGGTCACCGGTGGCTTCAACTTTCAGGCGGCATGGACCAACGGCTGGCTGGCAGCAAATGCATTAGCAAAACTAAAGACCTGACAGCGTTTACAAAGCGCAGCGCAGAGATCCTGTCTGCGTCTGAAATCATGCACTTCACATAATCCGATTTACTTGAATCAAGGACATAAGCCAATCTGAGCATCAACTTTTTGAGTGGTGACAGCCTAAAAGTCCTCTGCCGAGTTGATGCGAGATAACCCAAAATCCTAAGATAGTGACCGTTTTTTTTGCCACGAGGGCACAAAGTCACGAAGTCACACGAAGTTTTGAAAACTTATGCATATCCACTTCTTGAAACTTCGAGTCCTCGTGGCCTCGTGGTTAATTGAACCAATTCTATTCAGGTGCAGATATATTTTTTACAGCATCTCGAGAGGGGATTAAGCCTGCATAACTAAACCGGGTAGCAGGCAGGGGTGTGTTGGCGAGCAGTTATAAAGATCGATTCAAGGCAGCGATCATCATACTTATGATTCCTCAAGACTCACGACTCAAGACTATCCCATCCCCACCCTTTCCTACAAAAACTTACTTGCCAGATTGGCCAGGGGCGACCGCTCTCCTTTTTCAAGGCTGATGTGTGCGTAGAGATCATTGTTGTTCATGCGGTCAACCAGGTACGATAGGCCGTTGCTCTGCGTGTCGAGGTAAGGCGTGTCGATCTGGAAGATATCGCCTGTGAAGATGATCTTGGTGTTCTCGCCCGCGCGGGTGATAATCGTTTTGATTTCGAGTGGAGTCAGATTCTGAGCCTCGTCTATGATAAAAATCACATTGTTAAGACTCCTGCCGCGGATGTAGGCCAGTGGAACAATTGATAGTTTTTCGGTTTGTACCAGTTCATCGATCTTCTTGTACTGTTTGCTGCTTTCTTTGAACTGGTTTTTGATGATGCTCAGGT
>PWWL01000041.1 GCA_003561515.1 Balneolaceae bacterium | reverse complement strand
TCTTTTCTTCAAATTCTAATTTCTGTTTCGGTTTACTGTTTTCATTCATCAGGTAGTAGGTAATCCCCTCCGAAAGGGCCTGCCAGCTGGCATCGATGATGTTTTCGGAAACACCGACGGTACCCCAGCTGCGGCCTTCTTTCGCAGAGTCGATCAGCACCCGTACTTTTGCACCGGTGCCGTCTTTTTCGTTGAGAACACGAACCTTGTAATCCTGCAATTTCATAGACTGTATTTCCGGGTAGAACTCACAAAGAGCCCGGCGGATGGCGGCGTCGAGCGCGTGCACCGGGCCATTACCTTCGGCAGCGCTCAGCTCCACCTGGTCGTTTACGCGCACTTTGATAGTGGCTTCGGAGCGGGATTCTCCGCTGCCGTTCCGCTCCATGATCACGCGGAACCCTTCGAGCTTGAAGAATTCGGGCGCCGCTTCGGTCATCTGCTTCACCAGCAGTTCAAACGAAGCTTCGGCCGCCTCAAACTGGTATCCCTCATTTTCGAGACTTTTGAGCTTTTGAACGATTTTCGTGCTTTCGGGTGATTTTTTGTCAAACTCAAAACCAAGCTCCTCCGACTTATAGCTCACATTGCTCTTTCCGGAAAGATCGGATACCAGCACCCTGCGTGTATTACCCACTTTCTCCGGTTCGACATGTTCATAGGTTTCTGCCTTTTTCATTACGGCGCTTACATGAACTCCGCCCTTATGCGCAAAGGCGCTCTTACCCACATATGGCTGCTTGTTGTCGGGAGTGAGGTTGCCGAGTTCACTCACAAACTTGGAAAGGATGGTAAGCTGATGCATGTTTTCAGCCGGGATGCATTTGTAACCCATTTTGAGCTGGAGATTCGGAATTACCGAGCAGAGATTGGCATTGCCGCACCGCTCACCGTAACCGTTTACTGTTCCCTGTATATGTACGGCTCCCGATTCAACGGCGGCAAGCGAATTTGCAACGGCCAGTTCACAGTCGTTATGAGTGTGGATGCCGATGGGAGTATGTACCTTCTCCTTCACTTCGGTTACAATTCGCGAAACTTCGTGAGGGAGTGTACTCCCGTTGGTGTCGCACAGAACGAGCACATCGGCCCCAGATGCCTCGGCTGCCTGCAGGGTTTTTATCGCATATCCGGGATCGCACTTATACCCGTCAAAGAAGTGCTCGGCGTCATAGATCAGCTCTTTGCCCATCTTTTTGAGATGTGCCACCGATCCTGAAATCATATCCAGATTCTGCTCAGGCGTGATGCCGAGAGCCTCGGTAACATGCAGCAGCCATGTTTTTCCGAACATTGAGACGGCAGGGGTTCCGGCTTCGATCATGGCTTTAAGGTTGGGATCCTCTTCGGGCTTGTTTCCTGCGCGGCAGGTGCTGCCAAAAGCCACAACTTTTGCATTTTTGAAAGAATGCTTCTTCGCCTTCTCGAAAAACGCCATATCCTTCGGGTTCGACCCTGGCCATCCGCCCTCGATATAGTGAATGCCGAACTCATCGAGCTTCTTGGCAATCCGGAACTTGTCCTCAGCCGAAAAGGAAACCTTCTCGCCCTGGGTGCCGTCCCTTAATGTTGTATCGAATATCCGGATGGTTTTGGACATGATTTGATGGATTGACGATTTATTATTGATGATTTTCGATTTGGATGTTTAGAAGTCCCCTCCTTTTTAAGGAGGGGATTTAGGGGTGGTTTGAAACAGGCACTGAATTCTTAAAGTAGTTCAGAATCTTAATCAACGCTCCTGCAGAACCACCCCCGGCCCCTCCTTGGAAAGGAGGGGAGTATTCGTGGCAATAGAAGATTTATCTTATCATTTAAAACAATACCCACCATCACTCCGCAGGCTCCGGTTCAGGTTTTTGTTGCTTTTTGCCGCCCGGAATCCAGTTCATCATGGAGCGGAGCTCTTTGCCCACTTCCTCAATTTTGTGGTTTCCGAGTTTCTTTCTCATCCGGGTCAGATTGGGGAGGCCTTCCTTGTTCTCCTTCATCCATTCTTCGGCAAATACACCGCTCTGAACTTCCTCGAGGATATTCTTCATCCGCTTCTTGGTGTCGTGATCCACCACGCGGGTTCCGCGGGAGAGTCCGCCATACTCGGCAGTGTCGCTCACCGAGTAGTACATCCGCTCGATGCCGCCTTCATACATCAGGTCCACAATCAGCTTCAGCTCGTGGAGGCATTCGAAATAGGCGATCTCGGGCTGATACCCGGCTTCAACAAGCACTTCAAAACCGGCCTTCACAAGTTCGGATGCGCCTCCGCAAAGTACAGCCTGCTCGCCGAAGAGATCGGTTTCTGTCTCTTCCTTAAAGGTGGTTTCGAGCACGCCGGCACGGGTTCCGCCGATCGCCTTCGCATAGGCCAGTGCGGTGTCGCGGGCAGTGCCGGTGGCGTCCTGGTAAACGGCAAACAGACAGGGTACACCCGAACCCTCCGTGAATACACGGCGGACAAGATGCCCCGGACCTTTTGGTGCAACCATAAAAACATCTACATCTTCGGATGGTACAATCTGGTCGAAATGGATGTTGAAGCCATGGGCAAACATCAGCGCATTTCCGGCTTCAAGATTCGGGGCTATGCTTTCTTTGTAGACATCCCCCTGGTGTTGATCGGGGATCAGAACCATCACGATGTCGCCGGCTTTGGCCGCTTCTGCGGTTTCCATTACGGTGAGCCCTTCCTGTTCAGCTTCGCTCCACGAAGAGCTCTCCTTGCGAAGGCCCACCACTACATTTACGCCGCTGTCCTGAAGGTTCAGCGCGTGGGCGTGGCCCTGGCTGCCGTAGCCTATAACCGCCACGGTTTTTCCGGCCAGAAGGTCGAGGTTGGCATCTCCGTTATAATATGTTTTTGCTTTCATTGGGTATTGTTGTTTGGACTCACCCCCTGTCCCCCTCTCTGCCAAGCAAAGAGGGGGAACTTCATAATGAAATTTTGGGGTGAATCTATGTTTGGTTGTTTATTTGATTTTGTTTTGTGTCAAAGTGTTGGGTTAATAATCCCCTCTCGAGAGGGGAAAAGTGAGCGCTAAAGGCGAAGCCGGTTAGCGTGAGCGAGGGGTGTGTCTTGTTTAGGGCACGAAGCCAAGTCAAACACACCCCTAAATCCCCTCTCCCCGATGCGCTCGGAACAGGCAAAAGGGGACTTTTTGAACCACCCCCGACCCCTCCTTACGAAGGAGGGGAGTGTTCTTGCCCTTTGCTCATTTGCAATCATCATCAATTCAATTAATATTCACCGCTCCCTGGAACTCGCGTTTCAGGGCTACGCTTCCGGTTCGCGACATCTCGGTGATGCCGTACGGCTTCAGTACTTCAATCATGGCATCTACTTTGTCAGTATTGCCGGTTACTTCGAGGGCGAGCTTGTCGGCCGTGATGTCGATCACCTTGGCTTTGAAAGCCTGGGCAATGAGCATGATTTCGGGCCGGCCCACCTTGGCGGTCGACACTTTTACAATGGCCAGCTCGCGTTCAATACATTTCTTGTGTGTGAGGTCGGTCACCTTCAGCACATCAATCACATTGTGGAGATGCTTGTTGATCTGCTCCACAGTCTCCTCATTGCCGTAGGTTGTGATGGTGATCCGTGCCATACCACGTTCCGCCTCGGAGGCAAATGTGACGCTCTCCAGCTCAAATCCCTTTCCGCTGAAAATGCCGATGATCCTCGAAAATGTGTTGAGATTGTGCTTTACAAGCACGGAGAGCGTGTGCCGGGAGTCTTTGGTGATGGTTGTTGTACTCATTTACACTCCTCGTCCGATTCTACCATTTCGTTCAGGGCTGCTCCGGAGGGTACCATCGGGTAGCAGTTTTCATTTTCAACCACGCGGAAGTCCATCAGAACCGGTCCGTCTTTGATTTTCATCGCCTCGTTGAGCACCTGTCTCATCTCGGCGGGGTTGGTGGCGCGCATGCCCACAGCACCATAGCACTCGGCCATTTTCACGAAGTCGGGGTTGTTAGAACCAAACACGGAATAGCTTGTGCGGTTCTGGTAGAATAGCTGCTGCCACTGTCGAACCATACCGAGGCAGTTGTTATTCATGAGGGCGATTTTGACGGGGATCTTGTATTCAACGGCGGTGGCAAGTTCGTAGCTCGACATCTGGAATCCGCCATCGCCCGTGATACAGACTACATCCCGATCGGGGCAGGCAAGTGCAGCACCCATCGCCGCCGGGAACCCGTAGCCCATCGTTCCAAGTCCGCCGGAAGAGATCCACGATCGCGGATGGTTGTAGTTGTAGTGCTGAGCCGCCCACATCTGGTGCTGACCCACATCTGTCACCACAATGGCATTGCCCTCAGTAACTTCCGAAATCATTTTCATCATATGCTGGGGATAAATGCGATCATCGGCTTTAGGCACAACCAGCGGGTGTTCTTTCTGCCAGGTATGGATTGTATCCCACCATTCGGAGATCTCAGGCGGCGAGGCAAGCTTATCGATAGCTGGAATCACACGCTTAACATCTCCAACAATGGGTACTTCAACTGCTACATTCTTTCCAATACATGATGGATCGATGTCGATATGAATCTTACGTGAGTTTTGTGAGAAACCATCAAGCCGTCCGGTTACGCGGTCGTCGAAACGGGCACCTACTGCGATGAGCACATCACATTCGGTCATTGCCATATTCGCGTACCATGTACCGTGCATGCCTAACATTCCAAGCGACTGTGGCTTGCTTTCGGGAAAAGCACCGAGCCCCATCAGGGTGGTAGTGACGGGGATGTTCGTCCGCTCTGCAAAAGCAGTAACCTCTTCCCACGCCTCGCCGAGAATGGCACCGCCGCCCACATAAATCAGGGGTTTCTTAGCGTTGCTCAGCATCTCGGCAGCCTTGGCAATTTGCGGATGGTGACCGTTTACGGTTGGCTTAAAGCTGGGAATCTCCACCTTTTTCATTCCGGAAAACCGTGCTTTCGTGTTGAGCATATCTTTAGGAAGATCCACCAAAACAGGGCCGGGACGTCCTTTGGTGGCGATGTGGAACGCTTCACGAATCACATGCTCGAGGTCATTCACATCACGCACAAGGTAATTCTGTTTGGTGATAGGCCGGGTGATACCTACGATATCAGCCTCCTGAAACGCGTCATTGCCGATAACGCTGGTGGGAACCTGCCCTGTGAAAACTACAAGCGGGATCGAATCCATCATGGCAGTGGCGATACCGGTAACGGTGTTGGTGCCGCCCGGACCTGAGGTAGCCAGTACCACGCCGGGTTTACCGGTAGCACGGGCGTAGCCGTCGGCCGCGTGTGTTCCGGCTTGCTCGTGGCGGATTAACACATGGTTCAGCTCATGGTTATCGAAAAGAGTGTCGTACACCGGGAGTACCGCACCGCCGGGGTATCCGAAAATGGTATCTACACCAAGATCGGCAAGGGTTTTGATCAGTATATCTGCACCACTGTCGGTAAGTGCTGATGCATCTGCAGATGCCTTAGCTACTGCCGTGAGTGGTGTGGTATGTGCCGATGTTTCAGCTGTGGATGAAGTATTGGGTGATTTCATGTTGACTCGCGGATGTACGTTGCCCGCCAGAGGTCGTAAGATGAAATCGCAAAGTGTGTGATGTGATTTTGGCTTTTAACCTCTGGCTGGAGTGATTATCTAATAATTAGGTTTAGAATTAGAATGCCAGAGGTTAGAATCAGGATGCTGATAATAATAATGCTGATTATACCAGATAAACCGATTCCGGCGATAATAAAAAGTGAAGAAAAAAGAGCCACAACAAAAGCAAGTAACTGTACAGAAAAATCCGGAGCGTCCCCGGGGAGCACGGCTATTGAATTGTTATTTGTTGTGGCAGTATTCAAGCGTAGTCGTGGATTTGAATTATCGCTTGTGAAAGCTATATAAGGGCTTTTGTGATGTCAAGATTTTTTTTAAAAAAATGTTTAGATATCATTGAGACGAAGAAATAGATTGTTAAAAAGCGCTTCCATAAAAATAAACATAGACGCGCAAGTCTCTGATACAAAACAAGTAAACCCGACTCATCAAAATGGCCAGAAAAATCAACAAATTCAGCTCAAGATTAACCCAAAGTCAGTCGCAGGTTGGCTCCAAGGCGATGCTATATGCCACCGGCTTGAGCGAGGAAGACATGAAAAAAGCCCAGGTTGGGGTGGCCAGTACCGGGTGGGATGGCAACCCTTGCAATATGCATCTTAACGGTTTGGCGGAAGTGATAAAGCAGAGCATATGGCAAAATGAAATGGTAGGATTTGTATTTCATACAATTGGTGTGAGCGACGGCATTTCGATGGGTACACAGGGAATGAAATACTCCCTGCCATCAAGGGATATTATCGCCGACTCTATCGAGACGGTCATGAGGGCGCAGTGGTACGATGCCAACATCTCGGTGGTAGGCTGCGACAAAAACATGCCCGGCTCAGTGATGGCCATGGCGCGTGTAAACCGGCCGTCGATCATGGTTTATGGCGGTACCATTCGTCCCGGCAACCTGAACGGGCAAAAGCTGGACATTGTCTCGGCATTCGAATCGTACGGGAAATATCTGTCGAAGGAGTTCACTGAAGAGCAGATGAACCAGGTTCTAAAGCACGCATGCCCGGGCGCCGGCGCTTGCGGCGGGATGTACACCGCCAATACCATGGCTTCCGCCATAGAGACCTTGGGCATGAGCCTGCCGTTCAGTTCATCCATACCTGCCACTCATGATGAAAAGAGAAAAGAGTGTGAGCAGGCGGGCGAGGCTATCCGTGTGCTGCTCGAGAATGATATCAAGCCGCTTGACATCATTACCAAAGCCGCACTTGAAAACGCCGTGGCAATGATAATTGCACTTGGCGGTTCCACAAACGCGGTGATGCACATGCTGGCTATTGCACATGCAGCGGGCGTAGATTTTACGATCGATGATTTTCAGGCGGTGAGCGACCGCACGCCTTTCCTGGCCGACCTGAAACCGAGCGGGAAGTATGTGATGGAAGACCTCTTTAATGCAGGCGGTGTGCCTGCTGTTCAGAAGCTTCTTCTTGAGCATGGATACCTGGACGGGGATTGCATCACCGTAACGGGGAAGACGCTTTCTGAAAATGTGGAGGAGCTGCCGGGGCTTCTGCAGGAACAGAAGGTGATTCGCCCGGTATCCACTCCCATTAAAAAAACCGGGCACCTGCAGATTTTGTACGGAAACCTGTCACCCAAAGGAAGCGTGGCCAAAATCACAGGCAAGGAAGGGACCAAGTTCACCGGCCCGGCCAAAGTCTTTGAATCGGAGGAGGACGCCCTGGAGGGAATCCGCGACGGGAAAGTTGAAAAAGGGGATGTGGTGGTGATTCGCTACGAAGGACCCAAAGGCGGGCCCGGTATGCGCGAGATGCTCTCCATCACCGCAGCCATCATGGGGGCCGGGCTCGGCAAGGATGTGGCGCTCATCACCGATGGACGTTTTTCGGGGGGCACGCACGGGTTTGTGATCGGCCACGTAACCCCGGAAGCCCAGCTCGGCGGGGCCATCGGCCTGCTCAAAGATGGCGACGTGATCACGATCGACGCCGATGAGAGAGTTCTCAGCGTGGATCTTTCGGGTGAAGAGCTCGAAACCCGCCGCAAAAACTGGAGCGCTCCGGAGCTGAAGGTGAAGAGCGGATCGCTGTATAAGTATGCGAAGCTGGTATCGACGGCAAGTGAGGGGTGTGTGACGGATTTGTAATATACAATATTTTCAGAAGGTGAAGCCGTGCACAAAAAAAAGCTTTAGGTTTGATGTTTCAGTCATAAAGTAATGCTCTGCTATTTTGCGGACAGACTACCGTTACTGAGAAATTTTTATACTTCATTGATGATGACGAGTTAGTACGGGGTAACTTTTATGGCACCAACCTGGAAAGTACGATTCAGTTCTTTTTTTTATATTTAGAGTTCATTGAGCCGTTATTTTTTGCCCCCATCCAGGGGAATAAACCGTAGCCTGATTTTCCATGAAAAACGCAGAACTGATATTTGATTTTCTCGATATTGCCGGCGACATACCGCTTACCCCTGAAGATATGGCCGGGGCGATGACCGTCACCTTCCACCCGCCTCACCGGGATACCGACCGGCTTAACCGGTTTTCAAAAAAATTAAAGAAGGCCTTTATAGAACTCGGAGTCAAGGTTGTGCCTTTTGAAGAAGCTCTTAATGAAGATGGCCGGGTGCGCTCCGGAATCATCATCATTGAACAGGGTGAGGGGCGCGACAAGGATCTGGCGATACGAAAAGTATCAAGTCTGTATGAGAACCCCGTTGTTGGGCTGTTTGACCGCCCTGCGCCTATACCTGAGAATCCCACCCTGCAGGAAACGCTCGATAGTATCGTGGGTGTGCTGGCCTGGAACCTCGCACATGTCCCCATTTTTGTGGAAGACAATCGCTGGACCACCTGCACCATGAACGGTGCTGTGATTGAATGCGGGAACTGGTCTGACCCAAAAGAGGACATTCTCTACACGCTCATCCCAAAACTCGCCGCACAGGTTGTTCCGCCCAAACGCGACGAGATTACCTACCGCGAAGGTGTGATGGACGCAGAGAAAAGCGGCTATATGCCCTTCATTAAAGATTTTATGAGCGCTGCGAAAATCTGGCGCGACAATGGGCTGATGCTGGCCCACACATCCATTGAGGATCTTGAATATCGCAATCGATTTTATAAGCGGATTGTATCTCAGTATCTTGATAACCGTACCGGCATGAGCTATGGATTTATGGTTAAGCAGCTCCCTACCTTAGTGAAGCCCGCCATTAAGCTTTCATCTGCCCCGGAAAAATTCGCCGCCCACAACTGGAAAGAACAACCGGTCACATTCATAGAGGGTTATCTCTATACCATTATAAACCAATTCAACGAAGAGTGGATTATTGAAGTACCGGATGTGTGGCTGCTATCCACCCGATCGGGATGCAACAAAACCAATCTAAACCCGGCAAGGGATATTTTGAGGCTTGGCCTGCACAATGGAAGAATAACTCTCGATGTTCCTCCTGAAAGCTCAGAAGAGGAATGCCGGCCATCCTACGATACCTACGCCATTTTGGCTCATGCCATTGGAAATGTGATTACGGCATCCATCCTGCTGAATATAGACAGCAATGCCACTTTTCCGAAGATACTGAGCAGCAACGGTCTCTCCATTTCTCACTGGCACGGGTACCCTGATAAGGAGTATCCGCTTCCCGGCTACGTAATTCATGGTGAAGAGAATCCGCCGGTTTCTTGTTCAACGCCTCAATCGGCGGCTTATGCCTTTTCCGGTAAACGAAAGTCATTGGATATTTTTCCCGATCCGCTTCCCGAATTCCGGGGCGATATCCATGTAGAACCTCATCACGGTACAAACATTGCGGGTACACTGACAATCGAAGAAACCGCCGCCTGGGTGGATGAGATGCACAGAGCCGGAAAGGAGGTGGGGAAGGTACTTGGATGATTGAGCGTATTGGCGTGTCTCAAAGATTACGAAATAAGTGCAACATCGGTAAATACTGACCCCGAATAGAAAGCCGGGTATCTTTAGCCAAGCTTTATCATTAAGATATTTCTTTGATTCCGCAAAGCTGCCCTATCCAGACCATTCCAATTCTCAGTCGTAGCCCACCATCCGCTCAAGTGATCCGTTTACCTGGAACTGAGTTAATGAAACCGGCCCAGAGCAGTGCCCTGCTGTTGGACTCACCCTACAAGCTGTTGATTTTCTGATCCAGCTCCGCAAGCAGTTCACCGTAGCGGGTCCAGTTGCCATCTTCCAGTGCACGGCGCATATCTCGCCACAGTGTGCGGATTTCATCCATCTGCTCTGAACTGATGGCGGTTGCATCGGCAGGCAACTCACCAACAGGCAGGGCCGGTGCATCTGCAGCAACAAGGGGCTGGGCACCCGGAAGTATAAAATCTGCATCCTGTCCGAATATCTCGTAGATGGCCTGTTCGATGGTGGGCTGCATGGCAATGTTATCGCCAATTGCCACGATAACACGCTGCAATTGTGGAATTTCTACATTATCCGCCAGCAGGAATACCGGTTCTACATAGAGAAATGAATTTTCGACCGGTATCACCATCAGGTTGCCGCGTATCACACGCGAACCGCGCTGATCCCACAAGGCAATTTGACGGGAGATTTCCGGGTCCTGATCAATTCGGGCCTCAATTTGAGCCGGGCCGTAGAAAAGCCGGTCTTTCGGCAGAACGTAGGCAACTATTTCACCGTAACTGCCGGGGTCCGATTTGGCCGTTAGCCATGAAACCATGTTGTTTCGGTTCTCGGGCGTCATCGGGCTGATGAGCATAAATTCGAGCTGATCGCTCTCGGGCAAGCGGGCCAGCACATAGTATGGATCCATGCGGATCTGCCGACCCCCGTACTGTTCGTTGGGTCGAGTCCAGAGGTCTTCCTGATTGTAAAATACCTGCGGCCGGGTCATGTGGTATCGGGCGTAGGTTTCGATTTGAATTTCAAAAATATCCTGGGGATAGCGGAAGTGGGCATCGAGGCCTTCGGGAAGTTCTTCAAGAGATTTAAAAAGGCCGGGGAAGATGGAATCATAAACCTGCAGAATGGGATCTTCCTCATCCACAATGTAGTATTCCACCGTACCATCATACGCATCCATCACAATTTTTACAGAGTTGCGGATGTAGTTGATGCCGTTGCGGTACTGCTGCGAATAAGGGAAATGTGATGATGTGGTGTAGGCATCCTGTATCCAGACCATTCGTCCATCGTAGAGAACCAGGTACGGGTCACGGTCGAGTCTAAGGAACGGCGTGATACGGCTGATTCGCTCCTGTATACTTCGCCAGATCTGAAGTCGGCTTTCATCGTGGATTGCATCGGTTAGCAGAATATTGATGTCTCCAAGCTCCCAGGCAAAAAGAAGCTTCTTAAAAAAGCTGTCGATCTGAATGCCTCCCTGCCCGCTGTAGTTGTAATAGACGTTATCAGTTCCCAATGGGTAGTGAAGCTCATCGGTATTGGTGTTGACCAGGTAGTAGCCTCTACTGTTTTCACCGTAGTAGATGGCGGGGTTGGAGACGATGAGTTCGGGATAATCGGAGATGGGCGGAATGTTACGAATCAGCATTATCGGCTCACCCTGTGTATTGGTTTCGGTTACCGGGCTCATCACCAGGCCGAAACCGTGTGTGTACTGCATTTTCCGGTTTACCCAGGTGTCGGACTGGCTCGGCAGCCTGCGCGCGATTTCCCGGGCGGAGAGCATCATCTGGGTCGGATTGCCGTTTATTACATATCGGTCGTTATCAACGGTGTAAAACTCGTAGTAGCTACGGATCTCCTGCAGCTGTTTGTAGGTGTTGATGAGCAGGCGGCCGTCCCACAGCCTGATATTGTCGATGGCATCCTGATTGTTGCGGATGTCTGAAATAGTGAGTGTATCATCGGCCATATATTCCACCTGCCGGATATTGTGGAGATTGAAAGCCAGACGGGTCATCTCAATATTATTTTCGAGGTATGGCCGCTCAAGTTCCAGTTCGTTCGGGTCCACCTGGAACTGCTGAACCATGCCGGGCAGCAGGCCGCGGCCAAGAATCAGCACGGCTACGATCAGAACGGCCGTTCCGGGGATGATCTTTCCAAGATTGACCCACCGGCTGATAATCATCATAACAGCCAGAAGCAGAGTGAGTACAAACAGAATCCATATGGCCGGAAGATGGACAGCTACATCGGTATAAGTTGCTCCATAAACCAAACCGCCGGGGTTCAGAAGCAGCTTGTAGCGGGATAACCAGAAACCCCAAGCCAGGAAGCCGAGCCAGATGGCTAGGTTGATTTTGATATGATTTAGCACCTGGGGCCGCGCCTGGAACTGCGTGGGCGACTGTATCATCAGCAGCCCGGTAAAGATGTAGGCCAAAGCCAGGATGGCAATCGTGATAAAGGAGATGGATACAAGCGATCCCTGAATTACCTCCCAGAAGGGAAGCTGAAACATATAAAAGCCGATATCGCGGCCAAAGAGCGGGTCAGACTCACCGAAAGGCACGCTGCTGATGAATCGAAGCGATTCATCCCATCGGATGTAAAAACTGAGCGCGAATATGAGCGCCATTACGACCGCGCCAAGGGTAAAAAACTGTTTGATTCGCTTCAGTGCAAAATCACTCGTCAGGTTGATATTGGAACCCTGCAAGGGAGATGTGGTGATATTTGCAAACTTCAGCTGTGTTGCGAGGTAGCGGAAATTAACAATGAAATAGACAGCCGCAATCAGGAATGATATCAAAACGAGCGATATCTGGGTTCCTTTCAGTGTCCAAAACACCTGGGTGTAACCCAGCTCATTCAGCCACATCCATTCAAAAATCCAGCTCGACGAAATCGAAAGCAGGATTATGGGTACGAGTATAATTCCAATAATTTTGAGTATGCGTAAATTCATCAGCAGAAATGAGGTAAACTTTTTGTATGTGTAAGACCCGCAAAATACGAATTCGAGGGATTAATAGTGAAAAGGGAATGAGAGGGGAAAAATTGCCTGAATTGCGTGATTAACTAACCTGAGTTCGAGGTAAGATACTTGAATTTGATAATGAAAAAGTCCCCTCCCCCGAAGGTTCGGGACCAAGTGTGGCTTTACAAGGAGGGGATTTAGGGGTGGTTGAAACAGAACGATGAACTAATTTCTGAACTTGTATCCCCAATCAAAGTGCTGTAACCACCCCCGACCCCTCCTTACGAAGGAGGGGAGTTTCTTTTTCTGAATTTTTATCTCGAGCTCACGTTAACTACTAATGTCCCATCGCGCTTCCGTGGCAAACAAAAAACTCATTAAAACAAAATCCACATCAGCGTAAGGAGAATAAAAACCCACACAGCAATTTTCAGGGATTTGGGCTGCCGGGGAAAGTCATATCCGCAGATGGGACAAACGTCGGAATCGGCTTCCACTTCCATGGCGCAGCCGGG
>PWWL01000075.1 GCA_003561515.1 Balneolaceae bacterium | reverse complement strand
CCCGGTGATCGACGTGCCCAACCTTACGTATGAGCTGAAAAACGGGCTGGTGTTTTCGTTGTAAAAAGGGTTCACCGCCCCGAAAATCGGGGCAGGCTCCGGCCCGGAGGCCGCAGAGATTTTTAAAATTGGATTACGGGTTTTGCAACTTGAAGTTTGCCACAGCTCATCTTTTCTCCGCGAAGCGAAACACGGAAGGACAGGTATGGATCTGTTTAGGGCTTCCTCAAAAAGGCATCCCTGACTTTGCAGCGAAGGCACTACCCACATGAATCAACATAGAGCCTTGTTTTATATACTATCGGCCAGGAAATATTTTATCGGCTGATTCTCAGATAATGAACCCTTCTTTTGGGATGTGTAATGAATAACATGTACACTCTTGCGTTAATGAACAGAATACAATAACATTTTGATCATTCATCCCACATTCAATCTGAAGAAAATGTCCGAGATAAAGGAAATAGAAAAAGCAGTTAAGAATCTTACCAAAGAGGATCTCAGCAAGTTTAGGGAATGGTTTGCTTCTTTCGACGCAGAAGAGTGGGACAGACAATTTGAATTTGACGTTAACAACGGCAAGCTTGATAAACTGGCAGCTAAAGCTTTAGCCGAACACGACAAGGGCAAAACCGGTGAATTGTGAAACATCTTGCCAGTTCCTCTTTCTGGGAAACTTTCGAAAACCTGCCCGCACACATTCAGAAACTGGCCAAAAAGAACATCTCCTTACTAAAACAGAACTCTGAACATCCGTCACTGCATTTTAAAAAAGTTGGCCGTTACAGGTCGGTGCGTGTCGGTATGCACTATCGTGCATTGGGAGTTGAAATCCCAGAAGGAGTACTCTGGTTTTGGATTGGAACCCATGCAGACTATGATAAGCTCATTAAATGAATTCGGGTTCCGAAACTGACCTTAGAACTGAAGAACGGGCTGGTGTTTTCGCTTTGAAAATAGTTCACTGCAGAGGCCCAAAGACCGCAGAGAATGATAAAATTTGATTCCGGGTTGTGAAACCAAGAATTCGCCACAGAAGCCCGGAAAAGAGATCGATTTTAACATTTCAGTTTTTCGCTGTGGCTGATATTCCGAACAAACGATTCGAATCCAATCACAACGCTATTCCGGATGATACCACCGGGGAATAACCAGCCTGAGGAAAGCGCAATAAAAGTAGAAATTTCCCAAAGCGATAAACCGGGCCACCCAGTCCCAGCTGCCGTCGCCGATGTAGATCCATACTGCCAAAGGGGGACCCAGCACAAAAATCGCGAACGCTGTGAGCCAGCCAAACTTGTGTTCTTCAATGAGCACCTTAATTAGGAAAGGGGTAAAAGCAATGGCCGCAATCACCGCAAACAGAAAGGCAAATCCATAGATATAGCTCATAAACAGCAGCACTGAACTGCCAAGCTCATAATCGAGCCACTTGTGGAGCCGCGAAATGTTATAGTTGGAGGAGGGGTTAAGTTCTCTAATGTCGATCTGCAATGTGTAGTTACTTTTGTTAGCGGTTTAAGGCGCCGGCTTGTGCGGTATTCTTACTTCTTCTTCGTTAGTTCTATCCGGTATTTCACAACAAACTCCTCATCGGTATATTTGTTAATCTCCTTATTGTAGAGATGCCCGTTTTTGATATCAATAATCCGCTGGCTCCTCGGGTACTCTAACTTTGCGAGAAGTTTACCTGAACGGTCGAGTATCCACCATTCAAGATTCTCGAGGTTTGGATTGGCAAGTACTCCTGCCCAAATTCTGTATTCATCATCTACTTTTAATGCGATCAGAGGGGACGTTGATTCCGGTATTTCTTCGTCAATATGATCAAAGGCGGTTCTGATTTCACTCAGTGAATGTCTGGTTGATCCGGTGTAGCTGTTTAAATCAACCGGCGCCCCTGCAACAGGGTAGTAAATTGCGGATTGATAGATGCCGTCGGCATTATGTTTTTTGATCAGAAACTCACGGGTTAAAGCCGAGTATAGTGCATCATCGGGGGAAAGAGCTGTAATCGTTGTTCCCATAAACGGAAGCGAGATGGAGGGCCCCGGCGGAACGGACTGTGGCCGGACTGTGAACCCGGCCGGAAAAACAAGCGGCTCGGGGTTCAGCACATCCCCATCGGTATTAACCAACAGATATTTAATCTCTGATCGACTTTCATTATCCGGAACTCTGTCGATAAATCTTGCCAGGAGGTTGCCGTCATGTCTGAAAACCGGTGTTCTGCTCAATTCTAAATCCACGACCGCCTCATGCTCCCGAACATTCCACTGTTCAAATAAAACCGTCCTTATAAACGAGTAATCACCTGCACTGTAGATATTTAATCTGCTATTCGAGATGTCAACAACGTACACCTTGCCGGCTTTTACATCAGGAATACCCGTCAGTCCAAATTCCCCGGGCCCCTGGCCCGAACGGCCTATTTGGGTCAGGTACGATCCATCAGGCTGGAAAACAATGATACGATTGTCCGGAGGAAATGTCCCTCCTCCAAAGTTGACATCCAGAATAATTAACCTGCCATTTTCATCCACAACACCATTTATGATATTCGTAAGATAGGGTTCACCCTCAGCCCCAAACGTCTGCACAGGAACCAATTCTACAGAATACTCAGGTTCCGAATCTCCGGGGAAAATTGTGATGTTTTCGATTTCCTGAATGTGTTCCGGAATCTCATCCAGGATTTGGATGTGCCCTAAATCTTTCTGATTCGAACAGTGCACGAAAATTAAACTGAGTAAAATCATTGAAAATAGGAACACTCTTGAATCTGAATGCTTCATCTATCTATTCACTATTTCAATGCTATACTTCTCATTCCTATCAATTCCCTGTTTGAAATCTCTTTCGCGGGCGTAAAAAAATCCATCTTTTATAACCTTAAATGGTTTTATGATTATTGCCATATAACTAAATTCGTATTACTTATTGCTTCATATCAGAAAGCATAAATCCTAATATCGCTTTCATTAAATGACGGAGCAAATATTCTGCGTTTATTAAAATCAATACCCGGGTAATAAAACATGTCAACGTCGGAAATGATTTTATAGCGATGCATAAGTATACCCCCGGAATCGAATTGATGAATCCACATTGGGCGTCGGGGGGTATGCGGTGTATCCATGTTTGTGTATGTGAATAGGTATACGTCGCCATCCGGACTACTTCTTCCTGCCATATATTTTTTTACCGGTAAGAGAGAGACACGCTGATTAGGACGATTTTGAAGAACATTGCCCAGATCGATCATCAGTGAATCAAGTTCGGGAGTTGGTGTAATTGATCGTTCCCAGATTTTGCTGCCATGAAGGTTGTACCTGGCAATTTTAGGAATGGCGCTATAGACTATAAAAATCTTATTTAGGTTGGTCAGATCGTTGACCGGAAAAGCCAGGGCCATTTCATGAGCAGGAACCCTGTTGTTTTTAAGAGACTGCCTGATCTCTTCATCGTTAATAAAATCGATGTAACCATCAGGTATTTCACCGATATGAGCCATTTTCTCGCCCTCAAATGTCACAACCCGGTATAAATACTCTCCACCGGTTTGGGCTGGCAGTAGTACTGTCTCGTTATAGGTTACAAACGGGCGGTTGTTGTTGGAGGTAAGCGGAGCCCGCGGGGTTGGCGGCAACCCCCTCTCTGAACTGTTATTTCCCTCCATTAACAACTCTCCATAATTCAAAGAGGAGATAAACTGTCCATCATTACGGCTGTACTTATGAATCAAAAACCGGCTGCCGTCAACAATAAAAAGGTGTTCAGCGGAGATGAAAAAATCATCCAGGCTTTGAATCTCTCCGGGCCCCCTCCCTCTGCTGCCGTACCTTCGCACCTCATTGCTTTGTTCATCCAGCTCAATTACTGCCAAATGCGCTGCATCCTGGATGAATAGATGACCGGAAGTGTGGCCATGCCTGATCCTCACGGGTACCCCCAAGAGGAGATCGTTCTTACCAATTAAGCTATCATAGTCCCTGAGTTCTTTAACTTCGATTATGGCGGCCTCCACATTTTCCGGAGTCTGTTCACGACAAGCTGCGAAAGTGCATATGAAGCATGCACCAAGAAATACATACAGATAAGATGTTCGAAGATGCATGGTTTTAAAAGTGAACTGTTACAAGCGGATATCCAAAACGCTTCAAGTTTGAATGCGAAAATAAGGTAATGTCTTTTTTGATGTGATTTGATTTACAAGAGCTGCCATTTCCAGGTTAGTCGCATATTCATGTACAAGGCCTCATTTCATTTCAAACACAATCCGATACCTCACCACCTGCTGCAGGCCGGTCTCTTCATCTGTTTGGCGGGTATATACATAGCCGTTCTTTATCACCTCAATCGGTTCATTCTGCGGCCATTCGAATTTGGTGATGAGCTTGCCCGTTTCTTCGAGTACCCACCATTCGTAGATATTAAAATCTCCCATAATGGTTGAGACCCAAAGTCGGTTTTCATCATCCAACAACAGATCGTTCAGTGCGGGCCAGGTTTGTGGCACCTGTTCTTCCGGGGCATTTTCAATCACACTCACGCGCCATTCTACCACACCTTCTTCATATTCGCGTTTCTGCTGCTGAATTGCTTGTTCGCGGGTAAATACTTTTTTCTGAAAAGGGTAGTAGTACGCCCGCAGATAGGTACCATATGTATCGTATACTTTAATCAAAAAATCTTCAGACCGGGCCATATACATGGAGTTCTCTGTAGTTGTGATCAGTGTTGAACCCAAAAATTCAAACTGTGTAAATCGATACTGTCCGTTAACAGTTGCCGATAATGCCTTGTAACCGGGCTTTTTAAATACCTGCTCCCGATCAATCCTTCTATCTCTGTCCATCAGGTGATACGTTCGGTAATTATCATTCAAATTGTATCCGGCATGAGCAGGATTTGGAACAAGTCTTGAGGTGAAATTGACAAGAAATTTGTTGCGGTTGATAAATATAAAACCACTTTGATTAAGTCCCGATAAATGCTCAACTTCTCTTTTATTAATGGCCTGCGTATGGATTGTATTGAATTCTTCGTATGTATTTAACGAAAACGCAGTTAGTCTCATCAATTGGGGATCATATATGTATAGGTAACCGTTTGAATAGTTAAGGGCTCCCATCGAACGAAATTCGCCCGGACCTCCCCCTTCTCTTCCAAAATGAGTGAGATGCCGGCCCTCCGAATCAAAAACATGCACCCGGTGCTGCATTGCATCCGCTACATAAACACGGCCGTCATCATCTACGTCAAATTGTCCTAACCTGCCAATAAGATTGCTTTCCGAACTTACAAATACGGCCTCTTTTTCCAGGGTTATGGTTAGTAAATCATCACCTTCTGTTACAACTATCAGGTTTTCAAGCTCCGGTATGTTAATTGTCTCTTCATGAGAACAACCCATCATGAATAATATCAGGATTACAAAATGCATGGACCTGAATATTGTAGTTATAATATTCGACATAGTATTATTATAAAAATGGAGCAAGGGCATAGAGAAATTCTGCCCCTGCTTTAAATCTTAATGTATTGCAAAATCGGAGCACTGTCCCCACGACCCGCTTGAGTAAGGCCCATTCCGTCTGCAAGCCATGTCTGGATCTTCAGTGGTTAGCTCATACGTGATTTCCACAGCATCAGATCCATCATCATTCCAGCAAATCAGGCAATTCGTGCATTCATTTCCACTACAATTGTGATCATCTCCTGCCATTATCTGTTTCATCTCATTTCTATTCATGATTTGAATTGTATTCATAACTTCTCCTTTTTTTTATTTAACATGTGCATGTTTTATTCCGCCCCGACAAATAACAGGGACTGAACCAGGTACAGACTGTAAAACCTGTTGTTTGATCGCTCAAACACTTTTTACTTCTGGTAAACTCACCTCAACTCCTTCGTAATATTATTATACACCCGCTCCAGCAGCCGCAAATCCTGCGTAATGATCTCTGCCTGGCCGGTCATCCCGTTGCGGGGCGGTATGTTGTGGCCGTAGCTGGTCAGCAGTCCGTCGGGAAAGTGAACTTTGGCAAAAACACGGCTATAACCAGACAGACCTGTTCATTCTGCCAGGTTTACAATTCGTATTGAGGGGCCATCGTCTGTTGTTTCTATTCCATATATCAAACCATTTCCGGTCTGGACTCTCCATAGACGCAACGGTATCTGTATATAGTATACCTCCCCAGTTGCTTCGTTTATGCGGATGATTTCGGTGCGATCACTTCCCGACACATTAAAAACGACCAGATAAATGGTTTCATCATAAACCAAAAACTCCTCGAACAGCGGAAGAACCGTAACAGCTTCCATCGTCTTCTTCAAATCCGGAAATCTGCGGGTCATATTAGAAGAAAATTCCATCAAATGGCCCCTTTTTTCCGGTGTGATTTCTCGCTCTGACAAATCCAAAAACCGATCTGCGAATGTTTCACCCGTTTGCAGGTTATAGCGATTAATGACCGAATTATGAGACGTAATGTGATAAAACCATTCTCCATCAAGGTCCCAAAACGTTTTTTGTCCAACCAAATGGTCGATGTGAGACCACTCACTCAACGACATTTTCTCATTACCGGGCAACTCCAATAGTCGTTCAACTTGATTGAATGCTTCGTCAAGCTTGTACAAATAATATACCTCCTCTCCGGAACTGTAATCCACTATGGTTCGAAACACCCCAAAATTGCCCCACTGCGTAACATAGATATTAAGTAATAAGGATCCCGGTTCCTGGTTGACCGAGTATGTGGTATCGTAGATGAGCTCTTCATCACGCAAATTAAAACGGGTAATTTTATGGTGGGGAATATCCAATACATAAAGATCATTATTCCTGTCCGCATGGAGGTTCATTGCACCCATAAATTCACCCGGCCCACGGCCTTCCCCACCGGCCGATGCAAGGTGTGTCCCCATTTCGTCAAACAGGTGGATCATCTGCTCTAACCGGTCATTAGCAGCTACATACTTCCCATCAGCTAACGGTTCAAGAAAATAGGGTGACATGTAGCCGGAAGGTTCAAAAATTCCTTCGGGTTCTGCCGCCAGTTCAGGCAGTACGGAGGCGAGGCTATCCACGGAGTATAGAGGTATACTACCCGACATATTCTGTGATTCCTCGTCTCCTCCGCTACACGATAGAAGCACTGTTGAAGTCAAAACTATCAGACAGAACTCATGAAATTTATGCCCAAAACTCTGTGTATTCCTTGCTTTTTTCATTATATAGCTAATTGACTTGAAAACAATCGTCGATGCATAAACTATTTAACTCAAGGACTTCCTCATGGCACTGACTCCATTCATCCGAATGGCTGGGAAATGTATCACTGCACTCAGTGTGATAGCCGCTGTACAGGTTTAGGCAGTCGATTGCACATGCAGCACAAGGAGGGCAATTCCCCGCCATTATATTTTTCATTTCCGATCTGCTTAAATTTTGAATTGCATTCATTGTTTTATCCTCGTTTTATTGAAACCCATTTCGCCATTTGGCGGGGTATGGGCTATGATGGCACCCCTGTTTGATCACTCAAATGCTCATTGCTCCATGGAACCTCACCTCAACTCCTTCGTAATATTGTTAACCACGCGCTCCAGCAGCCGCAAATCCTGCGTAATGATCTCCGCCTGGCCGGTCATCCCGTTGCGGGGCGGGATGTTGTGGCCGTAGCTGGTGAGCAGTCCGTCGGGAAAGTGAACTTTGGCTAAAAAAAGGCTGTCGCGCACCGGGAACTCCGAAAAATACTCCACTTCCCCATAGACTGAACCAAACTCGTGATATGGGTAACCGCTGAAACGAACCAGCACCCGCTGCCCCTCCTCCACCCGGCCGAATGACTGCTGCGATACAGACAGTTCTCCGAACCAGGTTGTATTCCCGGGCTGCAGGTAGAACAGCTCCTGCCCTGCCGCCACGGTCTGGTTTTCCTGTACGATGCCGGCATACACCACCCGGCCGCTGAACGGAGCCGTGATCAGGTAGTTTCGCTTCCAATCGTCAATGGCGCTTTTCATCAGGTTCAAAGACTGCAGAAAAACCGAGCGCTGCTCCCCGATCCTCCAGTCCAGCTCCATAATCTCTTTCTCCCGTGCCGCCTGTGATGCATAATTGCTGATGATGGCCGATTCGGTCTGCCGGAGAGGAAGCTGCCGGGATGCCAGCTCTCGTTCTGCCCTGGCAAGCTCCAGGGGTGAAATAAAATCCCTTTCCGCAAGCCGCTTTTGCATCTCAAATTCCCTTTCGGCCAGTTCCAGATCGGCCTGCTGGATTTGCTTCTGTTCGAGCAGCATATTGAGCAGCTGACGGGTGTAGTCCTGTTCGCGGAGCAATATCTCCCGCTGGCGGCTGTAGAACGCTCCCGGCCGGTAGGAGCGGTACTCCCTGTATGCCTGTTCAAAGCCCTGGAACGTATTCTGAAGCTCCCCGAGATTGCCGAAACCGGAAATTTCAATTGTTTCACCGAACTCTTCGTCCCCTTGCAGTAGCTGCACCCTGAGCAAGTCGATGATACTTGACAATTCGAGCACCTCTTTGTGATAGGCTGTACTCTCCATCCAGGCCAGGATGTCTCCCTCTGCAACCCGGGTGTCGTTTTCCGCCATAAGCCTGACTACCTTGCCGCTGACCCGGCTTTCCAGGGATTGCGGAGCGTGGATGGCCGTCAGTTTCAGCGGCGCATGCACCACTTCCGGGTATTTGATGACGGCTGCCGAGAGCAGCACCAGCCCCAGCACACCGAAAAAGGCCGTAATCCCCCATCTTACCAGCCAGTGCGGCGGACGGCCGATGATCTCCTGCACCTCCTCGCTGCTTACGTCCAGCTCGGGGAACGGGTTTTTTGGTTCGGGATGGGTTGGTATGTTGTTTGTGTTTTGTGGCATAATTTAAGTGAAAAGTGAAAAGGCAAAAGTGACAAGTTTGTTGAGTCGATATAATCCCCTCTTGAGAGGGGAAAAGCGCAGTGAGCGTTGAGCGAACAAGCGAGGGGTGTGTTCCTGTTGTTAGCTTCGAGCCCTGCCAAACACACCCCTGAGTTTTGAAGACGCGCTCTGCGCACTTCTTCAACTCGGTCCCCTCTCAAGAGGGGATCATTCCTGGTTCTTTCACTTTTGCCTTTTCACTTTTCACTTTTTTCATCTTAACCCGGTCAACGCTTCAAGGACCCCGACAAGCCTGTCGGGGACGCTTGAAGGTTTTGCTACGTTCCCAGTTCCAGTTGATTTTTTACCAGTTCAAAATAAGCTCCTTCTTTCCCGGCCAGTTCGCCATGGGTGCCCTGTTCAATGATTCGGCCCTCTTCGAGCACCACGATGTTGTCGGCGTTTTTGACGGTGCTGAGGCGGTGGGCTACAACCACCACCGTCCGGTTTTGGAAAAATTGGTTCATGTTGTCCATAATGGCGCGTTCGTTGTTGGCGTCGAGGGCGTTGGTCGCTTCATCGAAAAAGAGAAACTCCGGGTCTTTGTACACCGCACGGGCAATAAGCATACGCTGGCGCTGCCCCTGGCTGATGCCGTTTCCCTCGGCCCCTATTTTGGTGTTGAACCCGAGCGGCAGCGATTCGATAAACTCCCGGATATTCGCCACATTCACGGCGTGTTCCAGTTTTTGGATGTCGGGCACTTCATCACCCACCGCAATGTTGCGTGCGATGGTGTCGGAGAAGATAAACCCGTCCTGCATAACCGCCCCGCACCGGCTGCGCCAAACCCGCGGACTCAGATTCACAAAGTTGCTCTCCCCGATCCGGATCTCCCCGCTATCCGGCGGATAGAACTTGAGCAGCAATTTTAGAAGTGTGGTTTTCCCGCTGCCGCTCATGCCCACAACCGCCGTCACTTTTCCTTCGGGTATGTGCAGATCGATATCCCGCAGCACCGGTTCATTCCCCGCACCGGGATAGGTAAAGCTCAGTTTCTTCAGCGTAATATCTTTGATTTTTGGCAGTTCGCGGGTAAACATCTTTTCTGCCGGCTCCTCATCCTCTTTCTCATGCACCTCGTTCAGGCGCTCCATGCTGATGACCGCATCCTGCGTGGACTGTACAAACCCGATGAGCTGCTGCACCGGGCTGTTGAGCTGGCCGATAATGTACTGGATGGCAAGCATGGCGCCGAGGGTAAGCTGCCCGTTCACCACAGCGATGGCCGAGATAAAGGTGATGCCGATATTTTTCCCCTCGTTGATGAAAAACGCTCCGCCCTGCTGGTACTGCTCCAGGGCCAGGTTCTTCACCTGGTAGCGGAACAGACGTGCCTGCAGGTGCTCCCACTCCCACCGCTTCTGTTTTTCGCAGTTGTTGAGCTTGATCTCCTGCATGCCCTGGATGAGCTGGATCACCGTGCTTTGGTTGCTTGAAGAGATCCCAAACCGGCGGTGGTCCAGCTCCCGGCGTTTTTTCAAAAACAGGACAATCCATCCAACATATAGTACGCTTGCCACCAGGAAGACGGTAAAGATCATCATGTGGTAATACGCCAGCACCAGCGAGAAAACGATCAGTGTGACGAAGGAAAAGAGCGTGCTAAGGGTTTGCCCGGTTAAAAAGTTCTGGATGCGGGCGTGGTCGCCCATTCGCTGCATAATATCGCCAACCATTTTGGTATCGAAAAAGGGCATCGGCAGTTTCATCAGTTTGATCAGGAAATCGGACAGGATGGAGATGTTAATCCGCGTACTCATGTGCAGCAGGATCCACGAGCGGATAAACTCCACCACGGTGCGCCCGAAAAAGAGCATGAGCTGCGCCATCAGGATCAGGTAGATAAAGTTGATGTCGCGGTTCTGAATCCCGATATCGACCACCGCCTGGGTGAGGAACGGGAAAATAAGCTGCAAAATACTGCCTGCCAGCAGGCCCAGCCCCAATTGAAACAGCAGGTTTTTATAGGGCAGGATATAACGAAACAGGATGCCGAAGCTGAGCCGGTTGCCGGTTTCTCCTTCAAGATCATAAAAGGAAGGAGAGGTATAAAGCAATAAGGCAATACCTGTGCTGCGCCCGTTGTTTCGGCTGTTAAGCCACTGCTCCAGGAACTCCTCTTTGGGATAGGTCACTTTTCCATTGGCCGGGTCGGCAATATAGACTTTATCCCCCCTGATCTTGTACACCACCACAAAATGAACCTGGTTCCAATAGATCACACAGGGAAGCGCTGCCTCGTTCTTCAACTGCTCCCACGTCAGCTTGGCGCCGACGGTTCGAAATCCAATCTCCTCGGCCGCCTCGCTGATGCCCAGCAGCGATACCCCTTCGCGGTTGATGCCGCTCTTTCGCCTCAGAGTATCCATCGAATACTGCCTCCCGTGGTGTTTGGCAACCATCCGCAGGCAGGTGGGGCCGCAGTCCATTTGATCGTGTTGGCGGTAGAAGGGAAACTTAATCATATCAAACGATGGACAAATTAAACGCATTCACTTTTTGCACGTCCATAATTTTTTCAAGTGGTTACACAATGTAACCCCAAGAGATTTCAAAAGAAGTTGACGAGTTACGTGCATTTTATCTTTCTGTCAGTTCAATTCGGTATTTCACGACAAACTCAGCACCCGTTTCTTCATCAATCTCCTTAGCATAGAGATACCCGTTCTTGATTTCGAATATTGTTTTATCGCGCGGTCGCTGCAACTTCGCCAGCAGTTCTCCAGTTGGAGCAAGAATCCACCATTCATAGGTATCACTATTTATATCAGTGGGTACAGCAACCCAAATTCTATTTTCATCGTCCACCCTCAATTCATCAATGATAGGTGAAGTTTCCGGTAGTTCTTTACCAACTTCATCCAAGGCATTAATTACCTCTGCCTGGCTAAGGTTGGAACCTTCAATAAAATTTCCGAAATCAAAACTAGGACCGGTAATTGGATAGTATATTGATGATTGATAAATACCCTCTGAGTCATACTTTTTAATCAAAAATTCCTGAGAATCCGCGGTAATCAATTCCCCTTCGTCAGTTATCGTGGTCAGAGTATAATCTACTGTAAAAGATCTTGGTATAGATTGGATTTGAGATTTCCTCGCTGTAGCTATCTGTAGCTTCTCCAGGAAAACATAAGGTTTATAATTTAACCTTTTCCCAAACTGATCCATCAATAGATACTTATTTTTCATTCTTGTATTTTCAATATGCTCATAAAACCTGACTGAAATATTCCCATCATTTCGAACCTTCAAACCAACTAAAAAAAATCCACGTAGATCATCTTCTTGACGGATATCCCAACTTTCCTCCAACGAGGTCCGAATCAAGGAATAATCATTTGCATTGTATACATTTAAACGTTTTCCGGTATAATCATATAAATACACTTTTCCGTCATTTACCTGTGTCCAATAAGCAAATCCATATTCTCCGGGCCCTCTGCCCGGCCCACCAAGTAACGTACGATAGCTACCATCAGCATTATATACATGTACATTAAATACAAACGGCATTGACTCATTGTTGATTCTGAGATCGGTCAAGATTACACGCCCATTTTCATCAACTGTGCATGCTTCAACTCTTGTCAAATAGGGTTTCCCGGTTTTACCATAAGTCTGATCCGGAATAAGTTCTATGGAGTATTTCGGCTCCAAATCACCGGGAAAAATGGTAAGATTTTCAACCTCCAGAATGTGCTCCGGGGTTTCATCAAGCACTTGAATATTAGCCTGTTCAAGATGTTCAGATATTTCATTTAGTTCCGATTCATCTTTTTGCTCTACTGAATTATGCGAAGAATTTTCAGAACACCCATTTAAACCAATAAGAAAAACAAGAAACAGTGCTAAAATTGGTAAATATTTCATAATGTGATTGGAGATTAGTCATGCAAAAGGGTTATAAAACCCTTTTGCTTTTAATTAAAGTTTTAACCGTAATTAGGACCACAATGTTCAATCATATTTTGCCAAGCACTTTGTATAGTATTGCTACAAGTTATCTGATCGTAACCAGAATACCATTCTAGACACTTCGCTTGCAAACAATTGTAATACGAACTCATGGTGTTACATCCACCGGCTT
>PWWL01000290.1 GCA_003561515.1 Balneolaceae bacterium | reverse complement strand
TTCTCTGCCTTTTCTGTTTTAGGCCAGGGTGTATTTAGTAACGCGTTACTGAGTGTGTATATACCGGGCTCAAGCTTTTGGATAGAAAAATCCTGGTTATTGAAATACCAGAGTTCGTCAATGCTACCGGCGATAAGATTGAATCCGTTAAAGCGGCCGGCCCCGGACTTTAGTTCAACCATGAACTCCCGGGCATGCTTTTTAGAATTAAGAAAGTCTGTTACAATGTCTCCGCGGCTTGGTGCATCACTGAGAATATTTTTCGGGTCGCGGTAGTTGGTTAATGCTGCAAACCTGTAATCTTTGGTGAGCCCCATCCAGGTGCCCCCTGCTTTTAGGTCGCGACCCGCCAGTAGTTTAGGATTGTCGTACCAAAAGGTGGCAGGCTGAGTAGGTCTTTCGTAAAATTCATCACGATTGGATGCATATATGAGCGGGTAATTGGGATCACTCTTATAAGAAAAGACTGCCAGACACATATAAAAAAAGCCTAAAAGGTTTTGATAAATTCAATTAATTTGAAACTTTATCCTCTGAACTTCGAAATATTTGAGAGTTCGATGCCATAAATAAACTAGCACGGATTTTGATTTAAATAAAATGAATACATTACAGGCAGGGGTCAATCCGGATAACGTATTTTATAAGATTTGAGGACTTTTAAAGATACAACAAAACAGGATTTGGGAATTGTTATTTCAGGGTTCCTGGCATTGACACTGTTTTTCTGGGTCTACAGCAATTATCACCCGTTAAGCAGTGCAGACAGCAGCCTGGGTGAAGAAGAAGCCGGACGGCTGGCATCTTCCCTGATTCAACAAACTGGCTACCAAAGCCCAAGAGATCCATATACCCGTTTAAGGACCAATCCCGCCCTTGCCGATTCAATTCAGAGTGCTGTTTCTTTTAATGATTTTTACAGGAGTGAAGAGAACCGGCGCTTGTATCCTGTTTACTATTGGCAAAGTGCGTTCTATATAGAGCCCATACCCGATCGATCGTTTGACTTTGGGGGAGCTCAGTCAAAAACGATCAATATATATCAGAACGAGTTTGGGGAAATGATCGGGCTGCGAAATACTTACGAATTACTGCCGGCGGCCATGGTCAATTCATCGGCACTATCGTACGCTTTGGGGCAAACCCCGGTAATACCGGCTGAAATTGACTCTACGATTTATCAGAGGATACAGTTTTCGTTTAACGGGCCTGAAACATCGGTTGTTGATCAGGTGATCAACTTATCAGAGAACCAATTCTTTGGCGAGGAAATCGCCGAAAAAATTGCAGAGTACCATTTCCAAAGAACCGGTTGGCCTGTAGATAAATTTGTTCTCACCGGTATTGAGAAGCGTAATTTCGGAGAAGTTGAATCTGCCAGGCTTTCATATCCCCTCGACGAAACGCTGGTGCCAGAAGGGGTCAGCAGCAGGCCTCAAATCACATTGATGATTCTGCCAACCGGTTCGCTTGTATCGATGACGTACCGGTTTTATGATACACCTGCTGCAATGACCTTTGACAGCATCAAGTCGAACATTCGCGGCGCGATAGTGCTTCTGTTCATTTTCCTGATCATAATTCTGCTGTTTATTCGATTCAGAATGCGGCTTATCGATATGAAAGCGGCAGTACTTGTAGCGGTTCTGGCGGGATTCATTATGCCATTTGTAATCGTCACACAAACCGCATTCGATCACATTCGAACATTTGGCGAGCTTGACTTCAGTTTTTTCCTGGGTACTTTAATGTTAACCGGTATTATCGCTGCTTTTACTTCGGTTCTCTATTTTCTTGTTACATCCATTTCAGACTCCGTTACCCGGCAGCAGTGGGCCGAAAAACTCCGGACTATTGATTTACTAAGGATTGGTCATCTTGTAAACAGGCCCGTTGGCCTGACAATTATCCGCGGTATATCCTTCTCTTTTATAATCGCGGCTGTTTTTGCAATTGTTACCATTTTGATACCAGGCAGCTACTTTTCACTTCAACAGGATTTCTTTGGCTCGAGCCGATATTTTCCACAGGCGGTGATGATACTAAACAACCTGTCGTGGTTTTTCATTGTTGCGCTGGCAATTTACCTGATTGTGCTCAGCTACATTCGGATGTACACAAAATCGGCCACAGTTCTTGTGTTATGTTCGGGGTTGATTTTTGCACTTATGAATCCGTTGTCGGCATCCGTGGGCCCGCTTAACACGGAGTTGATAGCTGTTGGCATAGCAGGAATTCTATTTGGAATCATTTACCTGAGAGAAGACTTTCTCACCACACTAATCGCCCTATTTTTTACAGGAGGGCTTCTGCTTACGCCTTCGGGCTGGCTGTTTGCACCTTCACCCGATAGCTCTGTGTTTTATACCCAGGTGGTTCTGATTGTTGTAGCTTTCATATTCGGAGGTTATTCAGTTGTTAAGGGAAAATCAATCAGCGAGCTTCCCAAGTTTGTTCCTGAATACATCCAGGAACTTGCACAGGAGGAGAGAATAAAGCAGGAACTTCAAATTGCCAGAAAAGTTCAGGAATCATTCCTTCCCGACAATACCCCCGATTTTCCCGGCCTTGATATTGCGGCCATTTGTAAACCTGCCTACGAAACCGGCGGCGATTATTACGACTTTTTCGAATTGGACAGTAAAAGGCTGGCATTTACCATCGGAGATGTGAGCGGTAAGGGGATACAGGCAGCTTTTTACATGACATTTATGAAGGGTGTACTTCATGCTATTTGCGAAGAGTACAGGTCTACTATCGAAGTGCTCTGTAAAACAAACACCCTCTTTCGAGACAATGCAAGCAGAGGCACGTTTGTATCGCTGATATTTGGAGTAATCGATCAGCAGAACAATACGTTCTGTTTCTCAAGAGCGGGGCATAATCCTCTGCTCTATTTTAACAGCAAAGACGAAACCCTGCATGAGTTTACACCTCAGGGAATGGGCCTCGGTATGGCTGATGACGAAATTTTTGGTAAACATATTCAGGAACAGTGCATAGAATTACAACCCGATGACCTTTTGATTATGTTTACTGACGGGATCGTTGAAGCCACAAATCCATCTGAGGAGTTTTATGGCGACAAACGTTTTCAGAAGTTAATTAAGAATCACTACAAGCTGGATGCCGGTAGTTTGATGCAAAGGATTCTTGAAGATCTGGAAACGTTTTCAGAAAATACGGATCAGCACGACGATATGACCATGCTTGTTATAAAGAAGCTATAATAACGCGTTGAGCGGTTGATTTAATAAGTAACATTGAAGCGTCTGTAGCGAAGCGAAAGTCCTTCAATCGTTACGATTTCGTTGGCAAATAGACGCTTAAAGGACCTACGGACGCTTTAAGGTCTTTTAACCACTAAACGCGTTATAATAATTTAAGAGAAGTTCGTTATTTTAATCATTATGAAATATTCAACGCTATTATTTACATCAATTTTTCTGTTTGTTGTTGCATGTACTCATGCTGATGCGCAGAGCAGTGAAAATGAAACAGTGCCGGTATCGCTTGAGCAGGCCATGAACCTTGCATCGGAGAACGGGAAAAAGGTTCTTATTGATGTCTATGCCGAGTGGTGTCCATACTGCCAGAGAATGCAATCGCAGGTTTATAAAGACAGCACCGTTGTTCAGGCCATATCGGATCACTTTATCTGGGTTCAGATTAATATTGAGTCGGATGAACTGGTACGTTTTATGGGCCATGAAATGACCGAAACACAATTTGCCCGGGCACTTGAAAATGAAAGCATACCCACAACCTATTTCCTGAATAGTGAAGGCTCTATTATTGGAAAACAACCCGGCTACATCGAATCGGAAACGTTTTCGCAATTACTGAATTTTGTTGGTAGTGACGCCTTTCTAAGCCAGACATTTCAGGAATTCATCGAAAGGTAGCACGTATCCATAACCACTCTATTCAGTATCGATGTCAAGAAGCCAATCTGTAGAAGATTACTTGAAAGCCATTTACAAGCTTGAGAAAGAAATTGATGGTGGTGTTACAACTTCCAGGCTGGCAGACGAACTGGGAGTGGCCGGGGCTTCTGTTACCAACATGGTAAAACGCCTTGCTGATATGGGTCTGGTGAATTATGAGTCGTATTATGGGACAACTCTCACCGATTCCGGAGAAAAAATTGCCCTTGAGATTATTCGCCATCACAGATTGCTCGAGCTCTATCTCAAAGAAGTAATGGGATACTCATGGGACGAAGTTCATGATGAGGCTGAAAAGCTTGAACACCATATTTCGGAACAGTTTGAAGACAGAATAGCCGAACTACTCAATGATCCGGCCTTCGATCCCCATGGCGATCCAATACCAAGCAAGGATGGAAAAATGCCCGTCGTGAAGTCCTTTCCGCTGGTTAAAGTCGATGATCATGAATCGTGTGTCATCCATCGGGTAACGGATCAAAACCCGGAGCTGCTCAGGTACCTGGAAAAGCAGGGGCTCATTCCCGGCGTAAAGGTTAAAATAGTAAACAGAGAGCCCTTCGAAGGTCCGCTTACCCTCCAATTAGAGAATAAGACCCTGTCTGTAGGAAGAAAAGTGGCTGAAAGTCTTGTAGTAGTTGTTGAGTAGTTTACCGATCAGGGGGTATGGTCCATCGGGTTGGGATAAGTAAATTCAAAGCTCAAATCTTTCTTCAACTTTGCGTTCGATACAACCCGATAGTCGCTCTCATCTTTGTCCTCATTACTATTAAATTGAGGAAGCGGCATTCCATAATACCGGGCAGCCGATTCGTAGAACTCTTTTCGGGGAGGATGCCCATCCGAAACCACGTTGTAAATGTCACTTCTCTTTTTTTGACTGATCACCAGATCCACTACCCGTATACAGTCGGTTTGATGCACAAGGTTAACCGGCTTCGAAGCTCCGTTCAGGCCTTTTTTCCCGCTCAGATATTTCACGGGATGCCGGCCATATCCATAAAGACCGCCAAATCTGAGAATGGTGTAATCGTTGCCTGAAGAGGCGATAAACTCTTCCGCCTCGAGTACAGCTTCGCCCGATGGCCTTGAAGCCTGACCCTTTTTGGCATCAACCTCATAGGTCAATCCGCCAGTTTCGCTATACACGGAAGTTGAGCTTGCAAAAATAATCCACGATACGCCTGCTTCAGCAGCCTTATCCGCAATGCGCTTGATAAGTTTCGGATAGGAGTCCACCTTTTCAGCACGCCCTCTCGATGGTGGGATATTCAGAAACAGAATATCCGTTTCAAGGAGAGAGGCTAAATCAGAATTGGCCGAATCAAGTGCGTCGGGAAGCTTGATTAAAAAAGCCTCAATCCCTGCCTGCTCTAATAGATTTACTTTTTCTGGTGATGTTGTAGAACCCTTAACGGTATAGCCTTCCGTAATTAAATGCTGCGCGAGAGGGAAGCCCAGCCAGCCGCATCCCAGTACTGATATCCTCATGTGATTGTTACTTATAAGTGGGATGAGAAGGTAACCACTGTATCAGAGATAAGAAAGGTAAAATAGAACGAAAAAATCACCCCGGGCTGAGTTAAGCCGAACCGGGGCGCATGGTATTGGAATCTGGAAAAATAATCAGAGAGTAAACCGAAGCCCGCCCATCATGGTTCTCGGTAATCCGGGCCGCACACCGGCAGGCCTGTCCGACACAATGTAGGTTTCGTCGAGCAGGTTTCTCACATTCATGAACAGGTCAACATTGCTGCTGATTCCGTATGATGAACTCAGGTCGAGCAGGAAGTAGCTGTCGGTGCTGAATTCATCCTGAATGGAGCCGCTGCCGGCGGCTGTTCTCATTCTGGGCGAGTACACAGAGTTGAGGTTCAGGCTGAACGCATTCACATTAAGAGAGAGCCCGGTATTGAGCTGGTGCCTTGGAATGAAGGGAATTTCATCACCCGATTCAACATCGCCCCAGGGACCGAAGCTGCTCGAAAAGTCTGACCGAAACCTTGCATCGGTGAAGGTGTAATTCAGGTTAAATGGCAGCGCGATGTTGGAAATCTGAAACAGTTCCGCAAAATCGGTCATGGTCGAGAATTCGAACCCTGTAACGCGAACTTTTCCTGCGTTGAACTGATCGGTGGTACCTGCACCGCCTCCAGCGGCAAGATCTGAACCAAGCAGATTGCTGTAGTTGTTGAAGAATCCGATCAGCTCTGCATTAAATGCAGCGTTTGCCCAGCGCATGCCGAGTTCCGTGTTTATGCTGAGTTCGGAACGGGTTTCACTGGCTGAAGACGGACTCGGCGGTGAGAAGCCGCGGTGAACGCCGCCGATCAGGGTCAGATTATCCGTTGCCCGGAAAGTAAGGCCGGCGCCCGGTACAAACACGGATACCGAATAGTCAGACTCATTCAGATTCATACCGGTTCTTTCAGGGTCGCCGGTTCCAAAGTTTCTGTTGCTGAACCAGATATTCTCGAAACGCATACCTGGTGTGAAGGTCCAGCGATCGAGGCGGATTTTATCCTGAACAAAGATCGAAAGGGCAGTTGCAGATCCTACCCGGTTGGCCTGGGAACCTGGAGCACCCGAAGTTGTCAATACCATGCTTCCATTTTCCATGCGGTAGAAATCCTGGAACTGAAATCGGTCTTCTTCATCCTGGTGGAGTCTGACGCCAAACTCAACCTGGTTGCTTGCTCCGCCGAGATCAAAGTTAACGCCCAGAATCGACTCTATTCCCTGAGAGTAATACACACGGTTGTTACTTCGTACATTCAGGGCATCATCGGGGCTGTCGAGTCCCCTGAGATAGCCAAACTCTGTGGCGTTGGCTTCGGGGTTTTGCAGAATCTGCGCAAGGTTTCCGGTATTGATGCCATCCACGGATGTTCTGAGGTCGTGAAGCTTGTACCACTCACGGGAAAAATCATTTCTGTAGAGGGTGGAGGTCAGGTCAACCCTGTCTGAAAAGAGAGCAAAGTGACGAAGGTGAAACTGTGTGTGCTCGGTATTGATTTGGTCGAGCTGCGAAGCCGCATAGCGCCGGAATGGCGTGTTGTTGAAGTCTGCACGGCTCAGACCGAGATACGTTTCGTCGGAGGTTTGATCGTTATAGCCCAGTTTGAGCTCGAGTCGCTGATACACAGAGGCGTCGGCTGAGGATCTCACCATGAACTTGCCCATGATATCGCGGATGTCGAAACCGGTGTTGCCGCCGTTGTCGAGCTGTTTGAAACCGTCGTCGCTCATATTGAGAACTTCAATCAGGTATCCGAATCGCTCGGTCCGGTTTCCGAAGTTGGCATAGAGCTTATTTGAACTTCGTTCGCCGATGCTGAACTCCGCCCGCCCCGACATTTCGGTGGGAATCGGTGTTGAGATCATGTTTATGGCACCGCCTGTGGTGTTGGGTCCGTATTTGATTTGAGAGGACCCTTTCCTCACCTCTACGGAGTGAATTCGTGCGATGTTGGGGAAGTAATACGCTGCCGGGGCAGAATAGGGGGCAGGTGCCGCCAGAATTCCATCCTCCATAATATTCACTTTGGTGCTGCGCTCAACACCCGTACCGCGAAGCCCGATATTTGGACGAAGGCCAAACCCGTCCTCTTCCTGGATATTAACTCCGCTTACCGAGCGAAGAACACGATTAATATCGCTATATCCCTGCTTGCGGAGCTGTTGAGCATTCACATAACTGGCAGCACCGGGAATACGGCTAATCCAGACAGGATTTCCAACGACTGTAATCCGTTCAAGAAGAATTTCATCAATGCCATCGGTTGTATCGGCCGGTACGGGGTTATTTTGATGTGCATAAAGGCTGCCGGCAGTCAGCAATGATATGAAATAAAAAAGAGCTATTTTTGGTAACGATGCGGTAATCATTTCGGTTATGTTAGTTGGGACGATGTCTTGTTTAGAATGAGTCTAAATTAAGAGTCTGCTCTAATAAAGCCAACCATTATTTAGATACATTCTAAATTAGATTTCCGAACAGTAAAGATTTATTACCAAATATTTAACCCATTGACAGACAGACGGATTGCCATTGCTGGCGCAGGAATCACAGGGCTCACTTCGGCACTTAAGCTTGAGGAACGGGGAGCAGCTGTTACCGTTTTTGAGAGAAAAGGAGAGCCCGGAGGTTCCATCAAATCTGTAAAAGAAAAGGGCTGGCTGGCGGAATATGGCCCCAACACTCTTTTGCTAAAGGATAGAAGCGTAGCAGAGTTTATTGATTCTCTTGGCCTTGCCGGTGAAAAAGTGATTGCAAACAAGGAGGCAAACAAGCGGTTTATTGTGAAAGACGGAAAGCTCGAGCCTCTGCCTGTGTCCTTAACAAAAGCTTTAATGACAGGGCTCTTTTCCACAAAGGCAAAGCTAAGATTTTTAAAAGAGCCCTTTATTTCCCGAAGCAAAAACAGGGATCAGACCGTTGCCGGTTTTACGGAACGCCGCCTTGGAAAGGAGTTTCTCGATTATGCAATAAACCCGTTTGTGGCGGGAATCTTTGCCGGACGCCCTGAAGAACTATCGCTCAGGCACGCATTTCCTGCGATGGACCATATGGAACAAAGGTATGGGTCACTGATACGCGGGGCTCTGTTTGGTAAAAAAGAGCGGAAAAATCGGGGTGTTACTGCTAGACAGCTCATCTCATTTGGAAATGGCATGCAGGTGCTTCCCAAAACCATTGCAGAGAAGCTGAATGATCTTCGTTTGAATCACGAAATTACCGGTATAGAACAAAGTGATGATCAATGGACCGTTCTCACTCAAATGGGAAGCTTCGGTCCATTTGATGATGTCATTTTTACGATTCCTCTGTATAAATGGACAGAAGATTTATTGCCGGTTAACGGTTCTGAGCTGAAAAGCCTTCAAAGTGCAAATTATCCTCGGCTTTCGGTATTGCTGCTGGGTTACAAGAAAGAAGACATCGCACATCCGCTGGATGGCTTTGGTTTTTTGGTTCCTGATAAGGAGAACAGAAACATTCTCGGCGCACTTTTTTCATCCACGCTGTTTCATGGCCGGGCACCGGATAATGCGCATCTGCTAACAGTATTTATGGGTGGCGGTCGTCAGCCGGAGATCGCCGACAAGGAAGGAGAGGAACTGTTGAAACTGGCTGAAGAGGATTTGCGGGACCTGATTGGGCTGAAAGGGGAGGCCATATATAAAGATCTCGTTTACTGGCCCAATTCCATACCGAACTACCATGTGGGATATGATGAAGTTCTGGATACGCTAAAGAGTATCGAAGAGAGAAACCCCGGATTGCGCTTTGCAGGAAATTTCAGAGATGGAATTTCCGTGCCCGACTGCATCAAAAACGGATTGTCACTGGCCGGTGAGATTTTGTAAATAGGCCAGCTTTTCTATTTTGTTGAGAAGTTAATGAAAACAGTATCATCAGGATAATATGAAAATATTTCTGAGCACCACTCTTGCTTGTCTGCTTTTGTCAACCGGGTTGCAGGCTCAAAATAACCGGGCTGTTTCCGATTCAACTTTTGAAGAATATATGGGAGGTGCGTGGCAGGAGATCCGTGAATCGGAGATGAGCGACAGCCTTCAAAAAAAGTACGCCCTCGAATTCTATGAATACTTCCTGGAAGAAGGTGAAACGGATACGGGTCTGAACGCTATTCAATCTGCATTTATGATGTGGGGCAACACCGGGGAGGCTGCGTACCTGCAGGAAAGTATTTCAGGACTGTCTTATGATTCTAAAGCATGGAGCAGGATCGTTGTATTTATTGGAAATATCTACGCGAGAGATGAAGAGCTGAGTGGAGAAGAGCACCTGGATTTAATTCGTTACCTGAAAAAAAATCTTAGGGAGCCTAGGGGGCGATCAGAGGCTTTGCTTGTTTTTCTTAGGGCTAATAGCCGTATGGACGGTCCTGAAGAGGAATCTGTGGAAGTTGCAAGGCAACTCGTGGAACTGGATGCAAGCGAATTTCACGTGAACCAGGGACTTGGTTTCTTGCATGAACTGGAATCCCTGAATATCGGGCAGGAAGCCCCCGACTTTACAGCGACTGACCTAAATGGCCAGGAGATCACGCTTTCGGAGCTGAGGGGTGAATACGTGCTGCTTGAGTTTTGGGCAACATGGTGTGGGCCATGCATCCCTGAAATTCCGTATCTCAAAGAAATGGATGATATGTATGGAGATTCAGGGTTAAGAATTGTGGGTATCTCCATTGACCGTGACGAGGAAACCCTGCGGGAGTTTATCAGTGAAAGAGAGATGGGCTGGCCCCAGATCTACGTTGAGGAGGGCTGGAGCGGTGGAATAAACCGGCTTTACAATGTTTCAGGCATTCCGAGGATGTACCTGATAGACCCTGACGGTTACATAGCAGCACGCGATTTGAGGCGGGAGGAGATGGTAACCACAATAAGCGGGCTTCTGGAAGAAAAAATGGACTGAAGTCGGTTACACTTCCGGCCTTGAAGAAAATGCCTCCACCATTTGCTGAAGCAGATTCTTTCCGATCAGCATCACCCGTTCCTGGTTGCCGAGGGCAAGCACGCGCAGTAAAAGCCTGAGGTTGTGCATCAGCGCGGGCGGATCGGTGACCAGCGTTTCGTTTTCAATCACAAAATCCCAGTCGATCGGCTGTTCGAATTTCACCCCGTGCTTTTCCATCGACGTCTTGAACATATTCGCAACAAGCCCGTAGCCAATGGTGCTGGGATGGAGTCCGTCGAGGCTGAAAATTCCGCCGCGGTCAATCTTGCCGGTTTCGCTGTCGATTCTCAGGTAATCGGTCGATATTCTCGGGTACCCGTCTTCACCAACCAGAAAAGATGTTTTGGAATTGTTTTTAAGTGCGGCAATAAAATCTTCAGGAAAGGGCTTAATATTTTCGTTGGTATGACGCCTGCGTGCGGCAATGCTTACAAATCTGCCAACAGGAACCGTAACGAAACCAAACTCATCGGCAAGTTTCCTTATAATCTGATTGTATTGATCCACGATTTGATCGAGTAGTATTGCATCTTCACGCGTGAGGTGCGGGTGTTTTTCGGGGTCAAAATCCTCGTCCCAGATCCAGAAGCGAGCGTAGTAATCGAAATAGCCCGATTCAGGAATGGAACCGTCCAGATTTACCCCGCGAATTGCAGGAGGGATGGTTACGTAAGGTATGGTGGGCACAAATACGCGACGTATATTTTCTGAGGCAATTTTTGTGTACAGTGTTCGAAGTTCCTGTTCAAAATGCTCCGGCCTGAACACGGTGCATGTTCTGAATGGGTATGGCGCATTCAGATCTTTTTCCTCCGAAAATTCAATCTTCAGTTTTGTGACCGACCCAACAATGTTGTTATGGCCAATGCAGACAATCAGGTTCTCGATACCTCCATCTTCCTGCAGTAATCTTACGTTATCAACCATGGACTTTTCTTCCGAGTGCGGCATAAACGCGGGGTTGAGCACAAGCCGTGCAGTAGTGTACATGGCGTTATCGGGCAGCACGCTGAATACAGAGTAGCGGGCACTGTTATTAAGAATGAACTCCCGGCAAAACTTTTCATGCATCAGCCAGCAATCGCTGATTGAAAATCCCCAAACTGCCTGACAATGGTATGGAGTGTTTCGATCTACGCTCAACTCTCTCATCTGCCCTTCCCAGTATGATTTAATACGCCGAAGGGTAGAGTAAACATGGCGGCCCGCCTGTACCGTATTTGATAAAGTAATTTCTTTGCCAAGCTCCTCTTCAAGACCGCGAATCAGCACTTCCATGTTCACCGGAATTCCTGCCTGTGCGGTAAAAGATGGAGTTTCGTAGGCGGTCCCATTTCCCATCGCTTTGGCTAATATAGCTGGGAAACTTAGGTCGGTACGGTAGATACCTCCGTTCTTGAATCCCTGGGCCATACTATCGCCCATGGCCACCAGTTTGTGTTTGTAACTATTCTGTCTGAAAAACACGTGATGAATTGCTTACATTGCCGATTGCAGTTTTCCGCCCGGATGATTTTCACCCGTTCTCTTATACCCGATTATTAATCATTTCATTAAAAAAACCAGATATCTCTTTATATGGAACCGGACTCCTGAAAGTTTCAGTTTAGCCATCTGTAATTGTAACGTATCCAGGGTCTGGCAAAATGTACTAACTGACATAATGAATCAGAATATGGCATCAAAAACAAATCGACTTAATGAATTTCGCAAACAACGCTCCATAATGAACGAAAAGGTATTGGAGCTGGACCATCTTGGCATCAAGCGTTTTTTTAATCTCGACAGCAATAGTTACCGCGACGGCGCGCTGCCCGGCAAAACCAAGGAGCTGCTTGGGCTGGTGGCATCGGCCGTTCTGCGCTGCAACGACTGTATCGACTACCACCTCGAACAGTGTGCCAAAACAGGTTCATCGAAAGATGAAATTGTTGACGCACTGAATGTGGCGCTTATCGTGGGAGGGAGCATCGTGATACCGCACCTGAGGCACGCCATAGGCACGCTGGAAATCCTTGAGAGCGAGGGCACACTCAAAACCGATTAAGCCGGACCTTACATTCGCAATTGCCTGCTATCTGACTAAGATCGCTACATCAAACCGAACCCAAACAAATGCCGTTAATTCAGTTTTTGAGACGCCGATGGCTTCTGCGCAGGCCGTTTCCCGACAGATGGCTGCGTACGCTCGAAGGTAAGGTGCCTGTTTACCGGCGATTGCCGCAGAAATACCGCGAACTGCTGAAACAGCGGATGGTTATTTTCCTAAGTGAGAAAAAGTTTGAAGAGTGCGGAGGAATGGTTCTTACCGAGGAGATAAAGGTGATTATATCCGCCTATGCCTGTGTGATGATTATTGAAGAAACGGCAGATTACTATTCAGGTCTGCAGGCGATCCTCGTGTATCCCGATGACTATGTTGCACCCGTGCTCGAGGAGGATGAAGGCGGAATTATTACGGAAGGGGTGGAACACAGAAAAGGTGAATATTGGGGTGCCGGAAACATCGTGCTGTCGTGGAATGAGATTCAGGAGAATTTATATGGAGAATCACGCGGCCACAATTTGATCTATCATGAATTCTCGCACCAGCTGGATGACAGGTATGGTCTTACAGCCGGGATCGATTACGATGGGCGTCCCCTTCGTGATGATGAGTGGACCCACACTCTTGCGAAGGCATACCGCAAACTACAGCGAAGGGTGTATGAGCGGCGCACTTCCGCTCTGGATCTGTACGGGACTAAGAGTCCGGCCGAACTCTTTTCGGTGGCTTCAGAAGCTTTTTTTGAAAAACCGGATGAATTGCACCGCGAAAACCCCGAACTTTATACGATGCTCCGTAGCTTTTACAGCCTTGATCCGCTTCGATGGAGGGGTTAAGGTTTCACAACACGTAAGCGGCGCATTTAAAAACCACACACAAAGCATTAATGAGAAACAACGACGTAATTCAGAGCATACGCTATATTCTTGACCTCAGTGAGGTTGAGATTGCGGATATTTTGAGACTGGCCGGCTACAATGCCACCAGAAGTGAGGTGAACTATATTTTCAATGATAACGATGGCGAGGGACCCGATTCAACACATGAGATGACCGCTTACTTTCTCGACGGACTGATTTATCATCTGAGGGGTAAGAGCGACAAGCATCCACCGCAACCGATTCAAACTCCGGTTACAAATAATATGGTTTTGAAGAAGCTCAGAGTGGCTTTTAAGCTGAGAGAGGAGGATATACACAGAATCCTGAAAAAAACCGGTTTTAAGATTTCGGGCCCTGAGCTGAGCGCACTTTTCCGGCGAAAGGATCAAAAAAATTATCGCCCGGCCGGAGACCAGGTACTTCGGTATTTTCTGAAAGGACTTGCCGAAGAAAAGAGGTGAGGACAAGCCTCAAGCGACAAGCGTCAAGGAGCAGGGCGCAGGGAACAGGGAACAGGGTGCAAGCTGTTGCTGGCTTTAAGCAGCAAGCTACAGCCTGTCGCTTTCCCCTGCTCTCTGGAGCCATTGGCTCGAAACAGCCACTTGTCGCTTGAGGCTTGCAGCCTGAAGCTTTCCGCTTGATATCAGAACCTGTAGTGCACGCCCACCCCGAAGAGGAATGTTGAGAAATTGTAATTCACCTCATCGAAGTTTACGAAACCAAGGCCGAGTTCGAGATTCCAGTAGATTGGAGGCAGATCTTCATTAAATGCCCGCCAGTCGTAACTGATACCGGCACCAAGACCAAATCCCGGAACGGTTTCTGAAAAAGACCCAATGCTGTAGGTCCAGACTCCCACCATACCAAAACCGTATAGATGCCAGAAATCTTCGTCCTGGAACTTGTAAAGGCCGCGGCCGGCAAACGTATTAAGTGCGCCGAAGAAACCGACAATTGCCTGAACGGATATTTCATCGTTTACGTCCATCATTCCGCTAAGCCCGTATGCCGGGAAAGTGCTTTGAAAGCCGACTCCGAATCGTGTAGGTTCAAAATCAGATGCGTCTGCACTGTCCTGAGCTGTCGAGATTTCCGGTAGTACAATCATCATACATACAGCCATGGCTGCAATTGTTAATCTGGTAAGCATATTATTCCTCCGTACTATTTGTTGATATATTATAAAGTTTGGCTTACGACGTTATGAGGCGGAAACCGGCTTGAAAACAACGCACATTCTCTGCGAATACTCCTTACTTACTCTCATCGATACATCCGGTTCTTTCCCTTTTTATGAACACAAGCCTAAAGCGTTAGCTATAGTCTGATATAACGATTCGCAGGTTGTGATGCAACCACCCCCCGCAAATAAATAAGATAAACCTCGTGAGTTGGGGGGTGGTTTCAATTCCATTTTTCAGGTAATAGGGGTATCTTTAAAGCCTTATGAATTCCAAGCGTTCTCACTCCATAAACATTCTGGAAACCCCATTTTCAACCGTTACATCGGGAGGTCATTGGTTCCACGCTACCCGTGATACCATCGAGAGCTTTGTACCGGGCCTGCTAAAAAAGCACTCTTTCGAAGACCTCATTTCCCGAGCCGTAACCTGGATCGATAGTGCCGATTCCCTCGCCATGCTGCTGTTTTTTGCGCTGGCGTTTACAACCAATGCATGGATTGCGGCCGCTGTGGCTTTCATCTTTCACTGGTGGTGGTATCACAAGAAAAGTGCGTTTGTCAATATTGTGTTTACCCCGCTGCTTTCATTTCTCAATAAAGATTTTATTCAGCTTGTTGTTGCTGCGGTTGCACTCAGCTTCATGGGGATCACCGGCATGTACCTGGCCGTGACTTTTGGAATCATCTATTTCTTCCTTTTTAAAGTGAGTTTGCTTAGACGGCTCTGGGACCGGATTGACGTTCGCAAGTCGGGCAGCGGAGACCGAAAAAACCTTCCGCTGAACGACCGCGTGCTGAAAATGGTGCTGGTACGTTACTCTCTGTACGAAAACATGCCGCCTCCCGAAGCTGAAAAATTGGAACACCATGTGCGTCAGGCCGTTGTAGATTATAACACACGCAACAGAAAGAAATGAATAAGACCAGCCTCATCATTGCGAGACATGGAGAAACCGAATACAACAGGCAAGGCCTGCTGCAGGGCAGGGGAATAGATGCACCTCTAAATGAAACGGGACTTCGCCAGGCGGAGTCTATTTCCGGTTACCTTGCCGGCTATGATGCACAAACACTCGTGAGCAGTTCCCTGAAGAGATCCATTCAGACAGCTGAGCCAATCGGCAAGAGTAAAGAACTCGAAGTCGTTTCCGAAAGCGCTCTCGATGAAATGGACTTTGGTGACTACGAAGGGGTTGAGTATATCAAAGTTGCAGAAGAACTGAGGGTGCTGCAAGAAGCGTGGCAGGGCGGAAAGCTTGACCAGCCAATTCCCGGTGGCGAATCGCCGCTGGAGGTATTTGAAAGGGCAAATTCTGCAGTCACGAGATTTATTGATGCCAACCGGGGAAAGCACCTTATTTTGATTCTGCACGGACGGCTGATAAGAATTTTGCTTTCAGAGTGGCTCGGGTTCGGCCTTAAAAATATGCATAAAATTGAACATCAGAACGGGGCGTTGTACCATCTTGTTTATGGTGGCAGGTTTGAACCCATGTATCTGAACAAAACGGATCACCTTGCACAAGATTTCTCCGGCCGGTGATTCATTCCTGTCAAATTATATTCAACTGAAGAATCTTTATGAGTGAGAAAGTTAGAAACATGTTTGCCGACATTGCAGACGATTACGATCGCATCAACGGCATTCTCTCGTTTGGCGTACATAACGCGTGGCGAAAAAAAACAGTAAAGGAAAGCGGAGCTAAACCGGGCGACCGCGTACTCGACTGCGCTACAGGCACCGGCGATCTGGCCCTTGAATTCAAAAAAACCGTGGGACATGAAGGCTATGTGCTGGGAACCGATTTTTGCAAGGAGATGATTGAGCACGCTCCCGGTAAAGCCGCCGGCAAAAAAATGGTTGTAGAGTTTGAGGTGGCCGATGCCATGAATCTGCCTTATGACGACGATGATTTCGACATTGCAAGCATTGCGTTTGGCATCAGAAATGTTGATGACCCTGATGTGGCACTCAAAGAGATGGCACGTGTCGTAAAACCCGGCGGAAGGGTAGTGGTATTGGAGTTCGGTCAGCCAAAAGGTGTAATGAAGCATCCCTACAATCTTTACAGCAAGCATATAATGCCCGCAGTGGGTGGATGGATAAGCGGGAACCGTGAGGCTTATACCTATCTGCCCGAAACAAGTGCAAAATTTCCGGCCGGTGAACAATTCCTTGAGATGATGAAGCAGACGGGTGCTTTCTCAGCGATGAGAGGTGTTGAATTGACCGGTGGTATTGCGTGGGTATATGTGGGTACGGTAGCGCAGATTTAGTATATTCATCCCTGCAGGGTCCATGCACATTGCTGAAAAGCATGCAGATTTTTACTGCAGGTAAATCTTTGCCGTTATGGATTTGCCGCAGAACTCCGGGTTCTCATGTCTGTCTGAGCATACTATACGAATACTCAACTTTTTTAAAACTAATCTGTCTACTCATGATGTTGATTGAAGAAATTAAAAAATACATTCCTCACAGGTATCCCTTTCTGTTGGTCGATCGCGTACTCGAGCTGGAAGAGAAGCGCATCGTAACAATCAAAAATGTGACGGCCAATGAGGAATTTTTCAACGGGCATTTTCCGGGTGAACCTATTATGCCAGGGGTACTACAGGTTGAGGCAATGGCGCAAACCGGTGCCATCATGATCATGAAAAATACAGTGGATGACCCCGAAAACACGCTGATGGTATTCACGGGTATCAAAAATGCAAAGTTCCGCAAATCGGTTGTTCCGGGCGATCAACTCAGGATGGAGGTGGAGCTTGTGAATCAGCGACGCAATTTCATTACCATGGCAGGAAAAGCTACCGTCGACGGCGAAGTGGTTTGCGAGCTCGAGGCATCGGCGGCAATCGTACCCAAAGATAAAGCATGAGCACGCAAAAAAAGAGTGATCGCCCCGACAAAGTAACCACGCAAACGGTTGTGGAGATGAAACGAAGCGGAGAGAAAATCAGCATGCTCACCGCTTACGATTACACGATGGCCGGCATTATTGATGCCGCGGGAGTAGACGTGATTCTGGTTGGCGATTCGGCCAGCAACGTGATGGCCGGATTTGAAACCACCGTACCGATGACTCTCGATCATATGATTTACCATACTTCGTGCGTGGTTAGGGGTGTTGGCCGCGCCCTGGTAATTGCCGATCTGCCTTTTATGACCTACCAGGTTACAGCAAAAGAAGCGCTGATTAATGCAGGGCGAATGATGAAAGAAGCAGGCGCGCACGCAGTAAAACTTGAGGGAGGCAAGACGATCGCTGCTACCGTAAAACGAATCGTTGATGCGGGTATTCCCGTAATGGGGCATCTTGGCCTGACCCCGCAAAGCATTTATAAGTTCGGTACCTATAAAGTTCGGGCCAAAGAAGAGCAGGAAGCCGAACAGCTCTTGAAGGATGCGAAGAAACTTGAAGAAGCAGGCGTATTTTCAATTGTGCTTGAAAAAATTCCCGCGCCTCTGGCAAAGCAGGTTACTGAAGCTGTCTCGGTTCCGACTATAGGAATTGGAGCAGGCTCACACTGCGATGGGCAGGTACTTGTGCTGCATGACATGCTGGGGCTGAATAAAGATTTTTCACCCCGCTTTCTCCGCAGGTATTCCGATATGCATGCATCCATGACCGGCGCCGTTCAAAACTATATTCGCGATGTAAAAAGCGGTGATTTTCCCAATGAGGATGAGCAGTATAAGTGAATTGTAAAAAGCAGTGAAAAGGCAGATGGCAAAAGTGAAAAGGCAGAAGCATCCATAACAGATTCAATGATACAACAGTAGATATGAAACTTTTTTCAGGCATTACTAACCTATGCCCGGAAATCTTTTTTTAATTGAATGGAATCTCCCGAACTACAAACTTTTCACTTTTGCCATCTGCCTTTTCACTTCTAATGAATCTATCAACCGTGTAAAGAATCAATGCAAAAACCTGAAAAGCCACTCATATTAGTTTGTAACGACGACGGCATTTTTTCACCCGGAATAAAGGCGCTCGCAGAGGTTGCCGATGAATTCGGGGATGTCGAAATAGTTGCACCCGACCGGCAGCAAAGTGCGGTTGGGCATGCCATTACCGTGTCAACACCACTGAGGGCGCGTGCATTTCGAATCGACAACAGGTTTAACGGCCAGGCAGTATCGGGCACACCGGCCGATTCCGTGAAACTTGCCCACAACCAGCTGCTGAATCGCAAGCCCGATTTGGTGGTAAGCGGTATTAACCACGGCAGCAATGCGGGAATCAACATTCTCTATTCGGGAACGGTAAGTGCGGCTACAGAAGGAACCATTCTCGGCTACCCGTCTATTGCATTTTCATGTACCGATTACAAGGAAGATGCCGATCTTTCGGGCTGCCAGGAAGCCGCACGAAAGGTGATCGGATATGTACTTAATCACGGCCTGCCCAAAGGAGTTACACTGAACGTGAATGGCCCGTCGGGGCCGCTGAAGGGGCTGAAGTGGGCACGGCAGGCCAACAGCCGCTACATTGAGGAATTTGAAGGCAGAATCGATCCTCAAAACAGATCTTATTACTGGATGACAGGAAAGTTTCAGCTGCTTGATGAGGACGATCAAAACGACATCTCCATTCTCGAGAAAGGGTATGCATCCATCACGCCAATTCAGTACGATTTAACTGCCTACTCACTCCTCAGTGACCTGCAAGACATACAGCTTTAATCGGAGGCGCTTCAACTCCAAAGTTCTCTGGATCGAAATGGGTACAAGCTACCCCCTTTTGCCTGCAATGGCCAGAAGATCCATGCAGTAGGGCAGAAACGCATATCATTCGATTCTATGCCGGTTGATACGTCAGCCAAAAGAGGAAAAGAACAGCTATGCCCAAAAAACCGGTTAGGTATGCTAAAACAAAATTCCTGAAACGTTCAGGATCCTCTGATCTGTCAGTAATACCGGCGAAATTTATCGTTTTTTTTGTTGCGAGCTGAAGCAGAGCAAGTATCAAAAAACTACCGCCAAAAGCGCCCAATATGAAAGCAATCATAATATGAATAACCAATGTTTAGAAGGAGCCAACATCATTTCTAATGAGAGGCGATCAGGTATTAGGATCATGAGAGCATATGCCTTCCCATTGAATAATCTATGTTAAAACTCATTGTTTAACAAAAAATCATCGCCCATTTTAGAGAACCAATCAGACTCATCAGAATAATTAAAAAATGAAGAGCAGTCTCTGCTCCAGTATCTGGAATTGTTGAAAATGGTAACGAAGTAGGCCTCCCATATTGATCACGTTCTCCAACTGGCCGGGGGGCTTCAATGGGAAGCAAAACGGTCGTAACCTATACTGCAGCCCATCAAAACCGGCTGTTGAAGCTTTTGAGTTTTGACGTAAGCGATGATTTCAACACAGCCATCATCCTCCCGAGGTGCAAGGCCGGCTCTGAGTAGTAGTTAAGTACTTACGCGATAAGCGGCCTGAGGCGTTGAGGCTATTTCATAAATGAACCTGTTTACGCATCGCCCCTGCGAGACGCGCAGATGTTTGCATGTCATGACTAGGCAGGATTACCAGCTCAGGCAGCCGCTCTTTTAAGGCCCGTACCCGCGCATAGGAATCGAGCATAGCATCGAAGTCTTCGCCCACGCCGGGCAGCCGATCGGAAAGGAGCATGTCTAGTTCGAAAGCAAGGTCGGAGATCAGCAGAATGGGAGGCATCCCGGCACTGTGCAACAACATCGATACCGATCCGGCCGTATGGCCGGGTGTAGGCAAAAGCACGATGGAGCGGTCTCCCATAACATCAAAACAGGAACCGAAGGGGGCAATATCCGGGTCATCGCAGGGCTCCATCTCGAACAAATTCCAGTTCGCCCCCGGCAGGTCTACATGCTGACGAAAATACCAATCGCGCTCTGCTTTCGGCTTAATGAGTGCCTGCCATTCACGCCGCGGTGCCAATAGCTGAGCATGCAGCAGATGGTCGATACAGCCGGTATGATCGAAATGCAGATGGGAGAACACCACCTTACGTACCGAGCCCACATCATGCCCCATCCCGCTTAACTGGTCAGAGACGTTGTCCTCCGGGCCGATCTCCCAGCGGAACAGGCGATACAAAAAGAATTCGCCCAAAGCGCTTCCCAGATATTTGCGAGGATTGCTCCCGATAGCCGGATCCAGGCCGGTGTCGAAGAGTACCAGTCCGTCGCGATGTTCGATAGCAAAGAAATGCACCGGCACACCATCGATCCAGCGCCGGGAAAAGAGCACCCACAGCATCAATGGAAGCCGTGAACCATACCGGTGTTCGGGATGCATGCTTCCCTCTCCCGTCTTGCCTACCCGCACGCTTCGGATGTTCGGAAGATCTTTCGGATCACTCATCGCTGCCTCCTTAGGCTTGTTTTGGCATTACTGCTCCCAATAGAAATTTATGCCTTTTTAGATTCAGATATATCTGATGATCTGAAAGTGGAGGGGCCTTATACGCTCTTTAAATAAGATCGCTTACAATCAGGCTTTTAGAGAAACATTGAAACCCGATTTTGTACAATTATCGCATAGAAACCATTAAAGTTGACATATTAAATTCAAAAGCCAGAAAACCGTTTAACGATCTGGCAGGTTTAAATCTCATCTCGTTCCGTAAATCGACCAAGAATGATTTTTCCGAAGTATTAGACAAGCTAAGGTCTAATCTGAGACAGTTCCCGATCTTGACGAAATAACGCGTGAAGTAGAAACCATTCGTTCAAAGCGTTATAAGCGTGAAATATGCGGAGCATATTGGACACAAATCTGTGGATTAGTTTTCTGATCAGCAGTAGGCATGACCAGCTTGATGCTCTTCTTTTTGATGGTAAATGTACACTTTTGTTCAGCCAGGAACTTCTTGAAGAATTTATAGCTGTAGCAAAACGGCCAAAATTGAGAAAATATATTACAAGAGAAGAAACAGAAGACCTTTTGGGTACGATCGACGAAATCGCAGAATTTGTTGAGGTCACATCAAAGGTTAGTTTATGCCGAGATCCCAAAGACAATTTCTTTCTGGCACTGGCAAAAGATGAAAAAGCTGATTATATGGTGACAGGAGATAACGACCTGTTAGTACTCAAAAATTAATAAGACAAAAATCATGAAAATTGCTGATTTCTTTGACAAGGTTGATTTTTGACATTATTTATTAGGCGAAGACCTGCAGATGGTAATTAACGGCTCTGCAAAAGAGCGACGCGGCTGCGTAATTGAATGTAAGTAACTAAAAGGAAGCACGCCCGCTTGACATAGATCGTTAAGTGGCTTAATTAATGAAGCCGTTCATCAAAACCCAAGTGCGTGAAGCTCGTCAATCTGAGACTGAAACCGTTCGGGCAGCGTTTGGAAATAGGTGAGTGCCCCGCGCAGATGGGGTTCGGCTTCGTCACGGCGATCCAAGTTCCAGAGGCAGAGGCCGAGGGTGAAGCGTGTGATATTCAGCGAGGCATTGTCATCAGGCAGTGAGGATTGTAATTCATAAGCCCGCTCGGCATAGGGAAAGGCTTCTTCTAACCGGTTTTGTCTGCGCAGGGCATCGGCCAGGCCTCTCAGCGGGCCGGCATGACGGAGGTGATCGGCCGGCAGAAGACGTTCGCTGTGTTCCAGGCTTTCACGCAAAAAGGATTCGGCCCGTTCATAATCTTCCATTTCCAGATACACCAGCCCTGTATTCCCCAACAGTCCTGATATGTAGAAATTATCGTTCCCGTATTCCTCTCTGAATAAAGCCAGAACATCTCTGTACGTTACGGCCGCCTCTTCAAGCCGCCCGGCGCCCAAGTATGTTCGTGCGGTATTCGCATGGGCTGCAATGGTATTGAGATGGCTTGGGCCGAAAATCTCCAGCCTCATTTCGTGCGATTCTATGGCATAAGGAAGGGCCTTGTCGTACTCGCCCATGTTCTGGTACAGGCTGGAGATGTGGTTCAATGTGGAGGCGATCTGTTCATGAATACCCGGGTAGCGGGCACGGCTCAGTTCCAGTGACCGAAACAGATACTCCCCGGCTTTTTCAAAATTACCGGTACGCCTGTAGTTGGTTCCCTTATAGAAAACAAAATCATCGTACGTTTCGCCCGCCTCTTCCCGGTATTTTTCATAGATCGGTTCTACCAATCTGAGAATGGAGTCGGTGAGGGCATATTCCTGGTTTACGTCAAGATGGTATGTGTAGTCGAGGTTAATTCCGGCAAATTCGAGAGTGCCGGGCTCCAAATAGCGGTTGGCAAGATCGAGGGCACGGTGTATCATGGCCAGTCCTTCATCATATTTGCCCGCCTTGTCGAGAAGTACGGAGCGGCTGGTAAGCATGCTGATGTAGGTATAGGAGGTGGTATCTTCTGTTTCGCTATACAGATCCACGGCAATAGCAGAAAGAGAATCAGCCACATCATATACAATCAGATTTGCATAAATATCTGCCATTATAATGAGCAGTTCGGCACGGGTTCTCGGGTCATTCTTAAGCTCGTTATTTATATAGTTCGTACTCATATCCACCATGCCCCGGGCGGTGAGTTCCTGGCCACGGTTTTGCACGGGATCAATCGACCGCAACGAACTTCCCAGCACTGATGCAATTCGCGTGGCTCTCGTAGCCTCGTCTTGTGCACGAGCTGTCTCCTTTTTCAGCTCCTCCGTGTAAACAAATACCAGCACAATCATAACCACCAGCGAAAAGATCGCAATAAATGATGCAGCACGGTTGCGGATCATCCACTTTTTCATTCGATACAGGGGCTTACGGGAGTAGGTGAAAACGGGGCGATCTTTGAGCCAGGCCAGAATGTCGTCGCCCAGCTCGGATACGTTTTCGTATCGCTGGTCAGCATCCGGCTGCATCGCCTTATGGCAAACAGCTGTAAGCTCACGGGGCACAGTAGCCGGCTTACAATCGTCCGGACGATAATCCTCGTTTGGATGACATCCTGTAATCAGCTCATGAAGTGCCACTCCAAGGCTGTAGATATCGGTTGCTGTGGATGTGGATTCTCCCCGAAGCTGCTCGGGCGAAGCGTATGCCCGGGTCATCGCCTTCATGCCGGCATCTTCTGTATCCGACTCCTCAAGGATCCTTGCAATACCAAAATCAAGAAGCTTCACCTGTGATTTTTCATCTTCACCGGTCACCAGAATATTGCCTGGTTTCAGGTCGCGGTGAACAACAAGGTTTTTATGTGCGTACTGAACAGCCTCCGCCACTTCATAAAAGAGTTCCAATCGTTTGCTTAGCGGCAGGTTAAGCCGCTTGCAGTAATGGGTCAGTGTTTCACCCTCCACATAGTCCATAGCAAACCACGGGCGCCCCTCGTCGGTAATGCCACCATCAATCAGCCGTGCGATATTCGGATGCTGAAGTCGCGCCAGGATACTGCGTTCGTCTTCGAAACGGCGGATGGCCTGCTCGGTTCCCATTCCGTAATTGATGAGTTTAAGCGCCACGGTCTGATCAAACCCGCCTTCCACGCGCCTTGCCAGGTACACACTGCCCATACCGCCTGAGCCAACCTGTTTTTCAATCTGAAATGGGCCAATCTGAACGCCTTCGAGCGACACCAGGTCGGATAGGTCTACCTGTTCAATGGCAAAACCGTCGAGCATCGAGGTTTCCTGTGTATCGGCTGCCAGGAGGGAGCAGAGTTCTTCGTAGAGAAACGAATCTTCGGTTTTCACCGATTCCATCCGTTCATGACGTGTATCAGGCTCGAGATCGACAATCTCTTTAAAAAGGGTTTGTACCCGGTTCCATTGTTCGGCATTCATGGATTCTCCATTTATTATATTTTATGCAACCTGCAAGAGTTCACTTGAGCAAAGCGAAAATGATCCTGGCAGCGTTGCGGGCAGTATAATCTTCTATTCCAGTTTCTTTTTATTGCTGATTTAGTGTCTCAATCATCTCCGGTTGACCGGAATCCTCGTAAAAACTGGTGAGTACGCCTAAAGCATACCTGGTTTCGTGATGGTCATCTCCCAAAACCTCTCTAAATATCTGATACCCCTTCAGATAATGTACTTCTGCTTTTTCATTCTCGCCGGTTAGTTTATGTACGTAGGCAATGGCAAGGTGACTGAAAGCCGGTTCGGGATGATTTTCACCGTAAATAATGATTTCGATTTCCAATGAACGGTGGAAACTTTTAAGAGCCTGGTCATACTTTTCCATTTTACCGAGTGTGGTTCCAAGATTTCCATGCGATCGAGCCGCCTGTTGACTATCGCTTCCAAAAAGTTCGATGTATCGGGACAGCGCTTCCCGATGAAGTTTCTCTGCCTCGCTAAATTTACCCTGGTTATCAAGACTGTTGGCCAGATTGCTGTAGATAACCGGAATAACCGGGTGATCATCATCATAAAAATCTGTATAGATCTGCAGGATTTCACGGGATAAATGTTCGACTTCCAGATACTCACCCTGTTCAAACAGAAAGCTTGAATAATAAATCATGGCAACTGCAGTATGCGGATGATGATTGCCGTGAATTTTCCTGGCTGTTTCAACACTTTGGGCGAGATATCTTTCTGCTTCTTCGGTGTTTCCCATCAGAATATGTACATATCCGAGGTTTGACAAATAATTAATTACCCGCGGGTGATCGTCACCCAGATTCGTTTGTATATACGATATAGCGTCCTGGAAAAGGGCTTCTGCTTCATCATAGCGGGCGGTAATTTGCAGGATTACTCCAAGACTGTTTTTAAGGGATGCCACCTCCATGGCAAGATCGGGATCATCCGAACTTTGTTCTTCATAAATGGCAAGGGCTTCGCTGTACAATTGTTCAGCCTTATCAAAATTGCTTTTCTGCTGATTCAAAAAACCCATTTGCTGAAGCGTTGAAGCGATGTCGGGGTGATTCTGACGAAGGTTGGCACGCCGGATTCGCAAAGCGGCCGTCAGATAGGAATCGGCAGCTTCGAAATTCCCATTCTGTATCTGAATGTTCCCCAGATAATGGTAATTGACACTGAAGGAAATGTGATCATCCGCATAGATTTGGCGTTTATAACCTTCAGACCTGGTAAATATCTCTTCGGCAGTTTGATATTCCCATAAGCTAATATAGACCGCTCCCAGAATATCAAGCATCTCTGCGAGCAGCTCCGGGTTACCGGCAAGCTCGGTTTCAATTTGCCCGGCACCTCTTTCAAGCATGGTGAATGCGGTCAGGGTATCGCCCCGGGATATCGCCGGGTCGCTGATTTCAAACAGGCCCTGTAGAAAAGAAGCTATCTGTTGGGAGGTATCCGCTTCTTTTTGTGCGCGGTCGCGCTCTTGTGAAGCAATGCTGTACTGCCATGCAAAAGCCAGGATGCCTGTAATCAACACGATTAATATCCCGATAACAGACGCAGTTCCTGCTTTGTGGCGTTTAATAAACTTTCCGGCCCGGTATTGACGGGACCCGGCAGCAGCGGTAACGGGCAGATGGTTCAGATAGCGGTGAATATCATCCGCCAGTTGTTCGGCCGTTTCATACCGCTGCTCAGGTTCTGCCGATATCGCTTTCAGGCAAATGCTGTCCAGGTCTCCCGCAAGATCTTTTTGATATCTGTTTTGAAGATCCTCACGGTGTACGCTGCTGGGCAATAACGGCGGTGATTGCCTGATCCTGTTTAAAAATTCCTTTAGTGACTGATCATTTCTTCTGTGTGGACGGGTGCCTGTCAATAGTTCGTACAGGATCACTCCCATGGAATAGATATCGGAGGCGGTGGTTACAGGTTGTTTATCGAGCTGTTCCGGGCTGGCATATTCGGCTGTAAAGGCGTGATGGGGTTTTACATCTTCTTCTCCGGCCTCTATGAGCCTGGCCACCCCGAAGTCGAGTAATTTTATGGTGGGTTTGTCGTCCTGGATGGTGACCAGAATATTTTCGGGTTTAAGATCTCCATGAACAACAAGGTTCTTGTGAGCGTATTTTACAGCCGATGTTATCATTAAAAAAAGATCCAGCCTTTCGCGCAGTGTTGCTTTCACTTCTCTGCAATAATGGCTGATGGGTATCCCCTCAACATACTCCATAGCAAACCAGGGTCTGTCTTCTTCTGTGATACCGCCGTCAATTAATCGGGCTATATGCGGGTGCTGCAAACGGGCGAGGATGCTGCGTTCTTCCTCAAAGCGGCGGATGGCCTGCTCCGTACCCATGCCATATTTGATGAGTTTCAGCGCCACAGTCTGTTCAAACCCTCCCATGGTTCGATGCGCCAGATACACATTGCCCATGCCGCCCGATCCAATCTGTTTTTCGATCTTGAAAGGGCCAACCTGTACGCCGTCGAGAGGCACCAGCTCGGAAAGGTCAACCTGTTGAATAGCGTAACCGTCAAGAATCGACGTTTCCATCGAATCAGCCTCCAGGAGGGAGACGAGTTCTTCGTAGAGAAGAGGATCTTCAGTTTTTACCGACTCAAGACGCTCTGTTCTCAGTTCCGGCTCCAGATCCACAATCTCTTTAAAAAGGGTTTTAACTTGTTTCCATTGTTCTGCGTTCATGGAGCTCTGTATTTGTTGGTGAGTTCGATATAACAACAAAGGCCACACTAGTACCCCTTTTCCAACGGGGATCCCAATGGGGAAAGGGGGGACACTCTTCTATACGCGCAAAAACCACTACAAACTGATGAAGTACTTCAAAAAAATTGCTACATCATCAGGAATTACAAATGGGTCAAGGCATCGAAACAAAATGCTTTATCGATTCATGATCTGTAATCACCCCAATTCCCGTTTCAGCCAGGCACGCGCCACACGCCAGTCGTAGCGAACCGAGTGCTCGGTACCACCCATCACTTCAGCAATTTCCTTATAGTTCATTCCTCCAAAAAAACGATACTGGACAATCTGAGCCTGACGTTCATCCATGGCCTCCAATTTTTTAAGGGCTTCATCCAGATCCAGAAATTCATGCAGTTGTGCCTCATAGGGTGCCATACCATCTGTAAAGGTAACAGCAGGTTCTTTGCCGCCGCGTTTTTCAGCGTTCTTTTTTCTGGCATAGCTAATCAGAATTCTGCGCATGGTTAGGGCAGCAACGGCTAAAAAATGAGAGCGATTATTATAGTTGGCCTTATCCTGATCTACAAGTTTCAGGTAAGCCTCATTGACCAAAGCCGTAGTTTGCAGGGTATGCCCGGCCCTTTCTTGCCTGAGTTGAAGGTGAGCTTCATTTCGCAGGTGGTCATATATCAATGGATATATTTTGTCGATAGCCTTGGCGTCGTTTTCTTCCAAACCTTTCAGCAGCGAAGTTATACCATGATCAGGAGTTTCCATTCTAAATTAATTTGTTAACTCTTGTTCCCTTTCTTTTTTATACAGTGTTCTATAAAGTACTTAAGAATCTAACTTCTGCGGATCTCTTCTCCAAGTAACAAACTGATTTTTAATGATCTGATAAACTGCACACTCCGAACAATTTTTTCGCCAGTTACCCCACCCTTTTGCGCGTACAGTGACAGGAATCTTTTATTCAATCACCAACAAACTGTTACTATCATGGAAAATCAGAAAAAAATAACTTTTAACTATCTGATTACATTTGCTTTAAGCTTATTACTGGCTGTTTCTTTATTCACAATTAGCTCCTGCTCCGAGAACGGAACATCCACAAATCCGGATATGGAATTGACATTCGAAGATGTTATTAAAAGCGGAGGTGAATTCGAGCAGATTCCCCAAAACAGAACCACCGATACCCTTTCCGTCAGCCAACCGGTAGCGGAAGACCGCCAGGTGGAAGAAAATGGCAGTATAGAATCACAGCGATGGATCTGTACGACAAAAACTTTGAGCGTGCTCGACGGTAACGGACAGTTTCCGCTATTTAATACCAATGCGGATGTGATCTATCCTGGAAACCTTTTGCAGGGCAAAACACTGTCAAATGCGACTCCGTCACCTATTGTGGTTGAGAGAGCGGGAGGAACCATATCATATATTCTGACTAATGGCAATCTCGCGTCTACCTTTACAGTAGACAGAGTCAGTAAAAGCTCCATTCAGAATGCGATGAACAATATTATTGCCAATTCCGGCGAAGAAGTTCCGGCCAATTTCCAGCTGGAAATTCAGGAGGTTCAGTCTGAACAATAACTGGCATTGGAGCTTGGGCTGGACGTCAGCACCTTTACCACCAAAGTGAAGTCGAATATGTCGTTCAGTACAGATCGTACATACAATCGATTTCTTGTAAAGCTCAGCCAGGAGTACTACACCATGAGCTTTGACCTGCCCACCAGTCTCAGTCAGCTTTTTGACGAGAGTGTTACACCCGAACAGCTGGCAACCTATGTGCAACCGGATAATCCCGCCACTTTTATATCATCGGTTACCTATGGTCGTATTTTTTATATGCTGGTAGAATCTACTACCTCCAGCCGGGAGATGGAAACCAAACTGAATCTCTCCTATGGATCTTTTAATAATAAATTGAGTGGTAGTGTGGATGTCGATAGTTTTCAGAAAATGAACAATGTGAAGATCAAGGTGATCGCCTACGGCGGTGATTCCGCCGGAGCAATCAGCCTGGCCGGAGAACGTACCATTGAAGATATTGCAGCAAGACTTGAAGAAAGCACCAATATCCGTACCGGACTTCCACTCTCTTATGTCGTGCGAAGTGTGGAGCGTCCCGATCAGGTTGTGGGAACAAAAATTGCGACGGAGTATGATATCACCAATTGCGATCTGAAAGGCATCCTGCCCCCCCAGGGTTATCGCTCGCTTGTGGATCTTTTTGACGATGGAATCGGGGCATTGATTCATATTTCTGACAGCAATGTGGTTGTGTACAATAAAGCAGGTACGCAGTATGAATGGTACAACGGCAACTCTGGCGATGTTCTGGGCATATTTGATATTCATGATCCGGATGGGCCGATGGGTGCCAACACTTTTAACAGCATAGGTGCCGGAGTACGTTTTAATGATTCGAGATTATATATCTTTGACGGAGCCGGGCTTAGAAATGAATTCTTCAGTTACGATCCCGCAAATGTATCCGGTAACTCACTGCCGAATGGTCCGATCGGAGCCTATGACCAAAGAGATGGAGCAAACCGTGTGGAACTGGTGAACGAAATCTTCGGCGACAGCGGAAACTTCCAGTTTGCGAACCGCGGCTTCGGTGCGGCAGTGAGGATAGGTGCTGAGAGGATGGCATATTTTTCAAATGAGGGGGATCAATATGCAATTTATGATCGGGCCGGAGCGGGCACCTGGGCCAATCCCCTTGAATCGACCACGTGGTTTAATAACAGGCCAAACAAAGATGACAGAAAGATTTTTGATCGCGTTGGAGCAGCTACCCGCCTGACCTTTGGCGGCAGCAGTGAGCGCTGGCTACTGGTGAACCATAAAGGGGATGAAATCCTGGAATATTATGCCTCTCCCGAGGACAAAATTGAAGGTCCCTGGGTGATAAATTGATGTAATTTGCGATAATATTTGTCAATTATATCAAGTGAAAAGGTGCTTTTGGTGATGGGAACATCGCCGGAAGCACCTTTTTTGTTTTGAACCGCTGAGACGCAAAGGGCGCGGAGTTGTTTGTATACCTAGTAATTAAAATTTAGACACCACAGATATATCTCAGTGGCCTCCGCGCCTCTGCGGTGAAAAAAGTTTCGCCAGTGAGCCTCTCTTTTTGCGCGTATAGTAACAGGAATCTTTTATTCAACAATCAAACAACCTGTCAAAATCATGAAATATCTAACAAACAAACCTTCCAGTTCAATCAGATTGAGAGGAGTATTCCTGCTGCCGGTCAGCCTGATGCTGATCCTTCTGAGCTCCTGCTCCGATAACGGAACCTCCGTAGAGCAGCCAGGCACCGAAGACGTTACCAATTACCTGCAGGCTCTGCCTTCATGGAGCCAGTTCGCTCCTCCGGGACAAACCCAACCACCCACGCCGATCGGTGAAGCCCAGGCCGAGGAGGATGTGGTACTTGATGTGGAGGTGATCAACAATGAGGGCGGAATCGACCTGCTCGAGAACGTAACCTACTCCTGCCAGGTGCAGCCGTTTACGCTTTCTCAAAACCCACAGCAGATTGCCATGTATTCACCCGATCGGGAGATTCTCTATGCCGGCGGACTGATCCAGGGCAAAAGCCACCGCGACGGAATCGGAAGCCTGCTGGGGCTGCCCATCGCTGAACGGGCAGCGATCAACGTATCCATACCCGGCTTGGCCAACGACGACAATTTTCGAAGGGTGGAAAGTCCGAACCAGGCTACGATAGACCAGGCCATCGGATCGATGATAGGCGGGGCCACAGCCAGCGGGCTGTCTACGCCAAGCTCCATCAGCTTCGAGATGGAAACCTACCACAGCGAAAAGCAGTCGGCCCTGCAGATGGGCCTTTCCGGTAACTACCTCGGATTTGAGGGATCGGCCAGCGGTAGCATCGACAGAAATCAATCCGAAACCACGATCACGGCACAGTTCTACCAGAAGATGTACGATGTGGTAGTGGAAGCCCCGCAGAGTCCGGGCGATTTTTTCAGTGAGGATTTCACCGAAGCCCGGCTGCAGCAGCAGATCAGCCAGGGACGGATCGGACCGGACAACCTGCCGGTCTACGTATCCAATATCGTTTACGGACGAATGATGATGTTTTCGATTACATCCACAGCCAGTGAATCCGACATACGTGCCACGCTGCAAGCCGGATACAACGGAATTGGCGGAAGCGTGCAAGCCAACCTGAGTGCCAAGCAACAGGCGATTCTTCAGGAGTCGAAGATCAAGATCACCTCCATCGGCGGTGATGCCGAGGCTACCCTGGCGATGATCCGTTCGGGTGACTGGTCGCAGTATTTTACTAACAATGCCCCGTTATCGAGTGCCGCCCCTATGAGCTACACCTTCCGCAACCTGGGTGATGGCAGCATTGCCAGCGTAACGGAAACCACCGAGTATAACATCCGCAGCTGCCAGGCCATAAAATCCACGCCGGGTACGTTCAATTTTTTGAATGCCCAGAACCTTGGCCTGCCTATACCCGCACCGGTTAAGGTGATGATGGGGGATGTGAACGGTAACGGAATGCAGGATCTGATCTACAATCATTTAAGCGCCAATTCAAACCAGACAGTTGTTGCCTTCTCAAACGGCGATGGTACATTTACTATGGGCTCACCCACATCCCACAGCGCCACACCTCCCTACAGCTGGAGTCAATATGAGGTGAGAACAGGCGATTTTAACAACAACGGGATGGTTGATTTGGTCTGGAACCGGGTGGATGGCACAAATACAAGCTTCATCGCAATATCAAACGGCGACGGTACCTTTGAGGAGATGCCGTTAACGCATGCCGGTGCCTCTGGCTGGGATAGCAGGTACCAGTTCGAAGTAGGCAATGTAACCGGTCAAAACGGAGACGATCTGATTTGGAACCGTCATTTCGATATCAACCGCACCTATGTGGGACTTTCCAACGGGGATGGAACCTTCGGAGATGATAATCTCATAAAGGCGTCATTTGGCACCGATAATAACGATCATGGTACTTCCGATGGCTGGTGTACTACCCTCCACCGATTTACTGTAGCAGACGTGAACGGAAACGGCCGGGATGATCTGATATGGTACAGGTATGGACAGGAAAACCATCGCGTTTGGATAGCACAATCTTCAGGCACAGAGCCCGGAAGTATGTTCGAGCCGCATTACAATTTCAACCGGAGTGCATGCTGTTGGGATGACTATAAAATGATGACAGGCAACATCACCGGAAATGCCGGGGCGGACTTGGTCTGGGTAGCACCTGAAAGGGATGTGCCGAGAGTTCAAAAAGATCTGTCATCAAATAACCCTCTTTCGCTTTCAGCAGGCCCCCGTCAAGACCTGGAGAATATCGCTGAAGGCGCACCCGATTATGTTGTCAGATTGCTGGATGTAAATGGTGATGGCCGTAAGGATTTATTGATGAACCGAATGGGTACTGTGAACCGAAGTATCATTGGCCTGGGACGACCGGACGGAAGCTTCAATTTCACCCGTGTCAGCCAGGATCACCCGGCAAATGACCAATGGGGCCAGTTTGATATCCTGACCGGTGACATCACCGGCGACTCGCGCGAGGATGTGGTGTACGTGAATGCCGATGCCACAAATACCGTGTATGTTGGAATTGCACGGGAAAGCTCGCAGTAACCGGGAGTGAGTAAATATTCGATATCCTACGTTGGTCAAGACAGGAAGGTGCTTTTGGTGATGGTGACATCGCCGGAAGCACCTTTTTTAATTGATAGTATGGGTTTTATGGGTAAATAACGGCATACCGTCTAAGCGGTCATGCCGGGGGTTCGGTCGAAATTAATGTAATCGGGAAGAACCATAACCATAGCGAGAATCTAAAAACTATTCGGTTGGTTATTTCCCCGCCATTGAGCATACACGCTGTTGGCGGAAGTATTTTAATCCTTTCGATGATGTTCATGCATTTCTATCGCCACTCTTAGCATTCCTATACACCCAATTCCCAGTACAATTGAGCCTAATGCCACCTCACGTAAGATTTGAATATTCGTAGAGTAGAGGCCAATAATCCCAAATATTAGGAAAAACAAAATCCATCCTACAATCATACCCAGAAAAACTTTGCCTTTTCTGCGGCTTTCCCAAATTTTTTTTGATAGCTTATTCTGTGTTTTCGTAAAGTCCTGCAACGTTGCGAAGCTAAGTGCAATTCCTTAAAATAGCAGCATCTTATTCAGGTCCCCAATAAAAGAGTCAAAGTCCTTAGATGTGAACAACGTATAATAGGCTTTGGTTACGTAAAAAACTCCCAACAGAACAAACACATACTGGAGATAGCTAATATTGTGAAAAATGTCTCTTGCGCTTTTCATTTATGGATGATGTCTTGTTTTGATTTCTTCTTTCACTTTCCCCTGTATGATTATTATGGGCAGCATTGTAGTCAAGCATAGCATCGGTGAAATCAAGAGAGGAACTGCTGATGCCACTTTACCCTGTTTGACAAGAACTATTGCCAAACCAATCGAAATCCCTATTATAATTGTCCATGCAACGGCAAATCCAATTAAAATAGCTTTCAGTTTCTTTGACTTCTCCTGAAGCTCTTCCAATGTTAGTTCTGGTAACTGTTTTGATGTTTTCATTGATAGGTTTATAATATCACCGCTGTTGTGTGCTGTGCTTTTTTATTATGATTTTTCTCTTGATTCAATTTCTTTGATAATTTGATTAACAGTTCTAAAGTTTAAAATAGCAATAGGCAATAATGCGATTGCTACAACCATCAAGGGAGTAAATCCGTCTGTAAGTGTTATATACATTGTAAGTATAAACAAAACAATTAAAAATCCTACAAGCATCCCTGAAACTAGCTGCAATTATTTTTTGCAAGTCCTCAATACTTTTTTTGCTAAATTTCCGGTCTATCATTTAAGTTTGGTTTTATTTATAAATTTACGTAAGGCATCTTATTTTTGAATTAATTCATAAAAAATCTTATTAAATCTTATACAAAGTAATTTGAATTATCACATTCAAAATATGATTTATTTTTTTAAAAATATTATTCACTTATTAATTTAACCATGTCTTTATAGGATAGCGTTCAAATACAGTTTAGTTTTATAAATAAAAATTTTACTCAAACATGCCCTTAATTAAATATATTAATTAATTTATATATTCAATTTAATCAATAATTATTTTCTATGACTAAAATTATAAGTTGAATAAATTTTGAAAATTTAGTCAAAAAAATAATAATAAAATTAATTTTTACAGCATAAAAACCCAAATGAATTGTTAATATCGTTCATCTGTGGTTTTTTTGATGCATAGCACACAACTTAGTTTTATACGCAATAATTTTGCGTTTTACGTATCAATATAGATTTATAGGCGAACATTTATTACGCTTTATTGATGGTTGAGGGTTACATGATAGTTACTGGTATTAATCGCTTTATAACGGTTTGGCGTTTAACCGGTTTTGCAATTGACAGTTACTAAATTGATAAAAACCGAGATATACCGCAACCCTGAAAGTTTCATTGCCAGCTATGAGCGGCAAAATCCGGTTGAAACGCTGGTTGTGGTTGCGAACGGCCCTTTTCAGGATTCATTAACGTTTTCAAGTACCCGCTCAATCAATTCTTCCGAAATGCGAAAATTTGTTTTCTGGATTTTTTCTATGAAAGGTTTAACAGTCTGAATATGCCCTCTGTTTTTGGCTGCAATCAACACACCAAGTGAACCGGTAACAGAAATACCCATTTCTTTTGCTGCTTTCCTCCCTTTGATTTCATCAATGATTAAAAGAGAATTTTCAAGCTCTGAAGCCAATGCTATAGCAGAAGCTTCTCCTTTGTCCAAATAGCTTGTTAATCCTTTCTGCACATCTGTAGTTGGCTCAACAATCTCAATCCAATTCGGAATCGATTGATTGAATTCTTTTTGAACCGTTTCTGTGATATGAAGTTTGCCGAAAAGCTTTTTGAGAAGATCAAGCTCTCCGATTTTGTAGAATAGAATTAAGCAGCTTGTGTCAGATACTATGACGTTGGGCATTTTTTATATCTTCGTCAAGTTCGTCAGCAGGATAATTGATCAGAGCCACATTGTACTCAGCAAGCAGCTCCATGAACGTTTCCTTTGAATAGCCGGCCAGTTCAGCCGCTTGCCCGAGTGTAAGTTTCCCTCTTTCATATAATTTAGACGCCAATGACATTTTTGCCTCTTTGTCATCGATATCTGCAGTATTCGGTATGTTTATCGTTAACGTCTTCATGTTTGAAATGTAATTAATTTTTCTGTTTAACGATAATCAACTCCTGATGGTCTGTAAAAGAGGGAAGAGTAGTGAATTAAAGTGAGCACCATAACGGCTCAGCATTTAAACGGTTTTGCCATTTTAAAGAAGTAAAGTGTTGAAAATTCTGTATTTCCACAAGAACAATGGCTGTTGTACAGACGATGAGTGGCAAAATCCGCTTGATTCGAAGAACCGCGAAGCGCTATGCTTGTTATTTTCCCGATTTAGAAGGGTTACATTTAATCACAAGTACTCTAATGGGTACACCATTAAATAAATCAAAACACACAAGTAACTCGCCCCGACAATATGGATTAATCTTGAATCTAATTTAAGTTTGAAAATCACATATGCCATCAAAAGAAGAACCTGTACACCATGTAATCCTAAAAAATGAGCTATCCTGAAATCACCGGCAGCCGGATTCCAGTTTGTAATAAACCAACCGGAGGTTGACAAACTATCCCCCGTGATTGCACCAAAATTCTTAACCATCAGATAACCGGTGAAGTTTCCAAGCAGAAACAGAATCATCCCCCAAATGATGGCCGGCCGGTATGCTTCACCACCCCGCTCGAAAAAAGTGAACAGCACAAAAAGGATACCCAAAAGCACGGCGGTGAATCCTATCATTCCTCCCATAATCGAAAAAACTGCGGCATCAAATGGAGTGGTGATATTAAAGTGCGATGGGGCTCCCCGAAACGCCTGCATTCCGATAAGTGCAATTTCAATGAACATACAGATGGCAATGAGATAGTTGATAATGCTGACCAACCTTTTATACGTATAAAACCGGGTGATCCATGCATAGGCCCATGTAAACAAAAAAATGGAGACAGCAAAACGGAACGGTTTCATCCAGACATTTTCATATGGAATAGTACGCTGATCAATAAAAGTCAGCACGAAAAACAGAATTGCTAATATCAGATGTACGAAACCGGTAACGTATAAAGTTCTGTCACCGATTTTGATATATTCAATCAGATCTTTCATAACCGGATTACAATTTTGTTAAGCTTTGATGAATCAAAACTCGCCTTATCAAAATCTGGCGGACCAAACCGGGTAGAGGGGTTGTTGGAGAATCCGTAGGGTTCCCTCGGGATACCCAGGATATTGCGATCCAGTTTTCCATTAGCATTCAAATCGTGATATACGATTACCCCATAACGCCTGTCTAAAGATACCCGCAGCGACAACTCATGCTCCTGTTTGGAAAAATCTGTGACATCTTCACAAATAACCGGCTGCTGCATAAAATCAGTTTCATTGTCAAATACGCAGACTTTTAACTGGCCCTCATTGCTGCGAATATTTTCAATGGTTATGATGAGGCTGTCCGGCTGAGCAATATTCATGCTCATCACCGGTGCCATCAAAAAGAAAAGTATGGCCATAAAATACTCCTGCTGTTTGGATTGAAATTGAGCAGAAGTTTAAGGTCGCACAGTTTAGATGTCGTCCGGTTCTATGCAGGCGGACTATTTTCGGACATTTTTTTCCGGTATTGGGACGGGGTTTGTCCTGTGTAAGACTTAAAAATCTTATTAAAGGTGGATTTTGATTTAAACCCGCATTCGTACGCTAATCCGACAAGGGAAAGATGATTTAAATCGGGATTATTCACATTACGGATGAAATGTTCCGCACGGTATTCATTGACGAAGGTATAGAAGTTTTTACCGATTATCTGGTTCAATACCTGAGATGTTTTTCCTGTTGTGAGCCCGGATATCCCGGCGAGCTCAGGAAGTGTCAGGTCAGGATTGAGGTAGGGTTTTTGGGATTCCATGACTGAGGCAATATGTTTCGCATGTTTTTGTAGTTCAGCGTCTTCATCAGGATTGGCCTCTTGTAGTTGCTGAGGAATTTCCGGAATGGTTTCATGAAATACTCCCGAATACCGAACACCCATAAAACCAATGTAGAAAATGTAGATGGTAATGAAACTGCTCACAACGGGAAACACAATTGCCGGTTGCACCTGCTCCTGCCAAAGCGATAACTGAATAAACAACCAGGTAGCGAAAAAGAAAATAACGGCAGCTATTATCCATCTTTGAAGCCACAAAAACACCTCACGCGCCTGGTTGGAATAATATTGATCCATCTCCTCTTTTCGAAGTCTG
>PWWL01000080.1 GCA_003561515.1 Balneolaceae bacterium | reverse complement strand
TCAACAACTTTTCTCAATCTACTTAGAACATCATCCAAGTCACTTAAAATCTCTTTATTCGAAAACCGAACCACGGTAAAACCATACTGCTGAAGCTCTTTGGTGCGTTCGCTGTCGTAATAAGCTGTGTCTTCCTCCTCATGGTATTTTCCGTCCGCTTCAACGATCAACTTAAGCTGGTGGCAGTAGAAGTCGGCAATGAATTCGAGGATGGGGTGCTGCCGGCGAAATTTCAGGTTCATAAACCGTCGTGCACGAAGTTTATCCCAGAGCAGCTTTTCGGCTTTGGTCATTTTACGCCGGAGTTTCCGGGCGTATTTGAATTGGTGGGGTTCGGCACCGGCATGGAGGGGTAGGCCTTTATCGCGCTCAACCCCGTCTCCTCTCTTGCGGGAGAGGGGTGACTTCGTAATTTTATTATCTCTTTCTTTTCCGTTCATACTTTTTTAAAAGATATTTAAAAAGTGCTCACAAGAGCACATTTTCCCTCTTCTTGAGGAGAGGGCAGGGTGATGTGAAAACCAGGCCAAAATCCCTTCATGTTCTCTTCTGTGGTCACCCTTCGGGACTGATCGGCAACCTCCCATTCATACCACCACTAATTCTTCTCATCATACTTCTTTATGCGAGTAGACGGCTTTGATTTGGCTCTTGTTACAGTTGGTACGTGTTAGAGGTAAATATAAATGATCCTATCAAAATCTGTATATAAATCAATTTAGTACCAGTAGGTAGCGAGTTTTCAGTATGTCCTAATCTGATTTTGGAAAAATTCCTCTTGTTTCGAGAATTCGTCTCAATTGGATTGGAAGATTTAAGTATCTGTTGTTCATCAATGGGGTATTCCAAAACTAACTGAGGGTTTGTAAGGTCATGATATGGAACCAATCCCTAAAATGAGCTCACCGGCAAAGTCATGTTTTTGGACCTTGACTATTAGGCAAAAAAAATCCGGCCTCTTGCAAAAGGCCGGACTTTGATTTTTTATGGGGTATAATTGAGAGTCGAGAACTGATACGCAATTCGTAAATCCTAGGAAAGAGAGACGATCCGGTCATGAATCCTACATTCATGAATGACTTTCTTCGGATTGATTTCGGTCAGACTGCTCGAATTTATGGGTAACAACACGTAAACCGAGGTATTAATAATAGCAAAGATCGATATAAGATCACGTGGAAATCAGATCTCCACATGACTTAAGGTCTATTAGAACAAATTAATTTCGTTCTATTATTAAAGAGAAAGCTGGCGGCTATTTGTTGCAAAAAAAACTATAAGTACCTGATTTAACTGCCGCAGCAACTGACACTTATCTATGTATTTGCCATTATGGTTGGGTAAGAAAACATAATCGGTGACTGAGCGGCATGAGTTTATTTCCAAAAATTATTAACAGAAAAGCAGGCCTGCTTTTATGGGGTATGGATAAAAGCTTTTCAATAAACGACACCTGTTTGCCATTCGAGAAATCTGTCCGTCAGGTTCCAGATTTGCAGTCAGAGAAAATTAATTTTCATCAGCCGTATTTCGGAGCTTATTAGAGTCAAGTTTTGTAAGCGACTCGGCCTCATATCGTAATGACTTCACCGTGCTGGTTGAGAACTCACATATTTGATCGATACATATTAACGGATGAATTAATTACTAAAAAAGCTGAATGATCTTATACATTTTTGCGGTTGTTCCATCGTGGAAACGTTAGCTGTCATAGAAATTATCACCATAGTGCTCGCCATCCCGCTCAGCTACCTAATGGCTCACTACTTTAAAAAGATATCTGCTAACGACTACAGGGATCAAATAGACTCGGATTATCTGAGAGAATGGAATGGCGAATCCGATGATGAATACTATGCCTGGATTCGCATAAGACACAGGTATATCAATCAGGATTCTCCCGGTAATTATTTTCGCTACATCGATGGTAAGATGGGTGAAATCACAAAGCGCGGAATGCTCTCAACATTCAGCATAAGTAAAGGAGGGGATATCGTACCCACCAACTCATTCAAAGAAAAAGATACCAGGCGCAATACCGAATCACGGGATTGAGAGTGCCACAGCGGGGCATAGCTTAATTCATAACTCTGCCGCAGAAACAACCCCTACGCCGGCATCACCCAGTTCTTTCCAGGCCTGTTCGAGTGAACCGTTCAAATCGATACCCTGTACGGCATCTTCCACAATGTGCATATTGAAACCCTGTTCCATTCCATCCAATGCAGACCATTTCACACAAAAATCTGTCGCTAGTCCCACAGTGTAAAGTTCGGTAATTCCTCGTTCCCTCAGATAGCCGGTTAATCCGGTCGATGTTTTCTGATCGTTTTCAAAAAAAGTGGAGTAGGAATCAATCGATTTTCTGAATCCTTTTCTGATAATCACCTGAGTTTTTGTCGTATTGAGATCCGGGTGAAAATCAGCCCCCGACGACCCCTGCACGCAATGATCGGGCCAGAGTACCTGAGTACCGTAATCCATCTCAGCGGTATCGTATGGGCTTTTACCCTGGTGAGATGAGGCAAAAGATAAATGACCCTCCGGGTGCCAGTCCTGCGTTTGTATGATATGATCAAATTTTTCGATCAGCCGGTTAATAACCGGTACAATCCGGTCGCCTTCAGGAACCTCAAGTGATCCGCCGGGGCAAAAATCATTTTGAACGTCAACTATCAATAGTGCTTTCATCAGAATGCTTATGCTTTATAGAGTTTTAAAAGAACGTCTCGCTTTTCCATCAATTTTGTACTGATACCCACTTTGTAGATATGAGGGTAATCGAGCCGCTTGTATTCAGACTGCAGTTTATTGAGACGTGATTTACAGTATGCGGCAATTTCACTGATCGGTAGAAGGGATGTGACAATTTCACCGTTCTGAATTACCTGCTGAAGCAACACTTCAAATTCGCGTGCATTTAAATCGCTCTTTTGGGCGGGAAATACCGGGTTATGCATCCGTTCCAGAACGTTTTCATCTTCAAAAAGTACGGCGTCTCCGTAGAATGTTCCGTCTTGATTCATGTACCGGTATATCTTTTTCTTACCCGGCAGCGTAATTTTCTCGATGTTTTCAGAAATTTTCAGCTTTGGTTCGTCTTCAATCGAACTCAATTTGTAAACACCATCCAGGGCAGGTGAGGTATGGCCGGTTACAAGCCTGGTTCCAACCCCGAAAATATCAATGGGAGCATCTTGCGATTTAAGGCTTGTGATGATTCTCTCATCTAGCTGATTCGATGCCGCAATCTTTACATCGCTAAACCCGGCATCGTCCATCAACTGGCGGGCTTTTCTCGAAAAGTAGGCAAGGTCTCCGCTATCCAACCGGATTGCTTTGAGTTTGTGTCCTTTTTCTTTGAGTTCACCGGCAACGATAATAGCATTTGGTACGCCGCTGCCGAGTGTATCATACGTATCCACCAGAAGTACGGTGTCATCGGGGTAGTGCTTAGCATAAGTTCTAAAAGCAGTAAGCTCATCATCGAAAGACTGAACCCAGGAGTGCGCCATTGTGCCGCCTGCCGGTACACCGAAGCGCTGCGCCGAGTACACATTCGAAGTGCCGTCAAACCCGCCGATCATTGCAGCACGGGTTGCGTGGATGCCGCCAAGACCCTGGGAGCGCCTGAGGCCAAAATCGAGAACAACTGAACTTTCGCCCGCCGCTACTTTAATCCTTGAAGCTTTTGTTGCAATCAGCGACTGAAAGTTGAGCACATTCAGAAGAAGCGTTTCGATCAACTGTGTTTCCAGCAAATTACCCTCAACCCTGAGAACCGGTTCATTTGGAAAGATTACTTCACCTTCAGGTACAGAATAGATATTTCCTTTGAACTCAAACGCTTTCAGGTATTCAATAAATTCTTTAGAGAACCCTTCCCTGAGCAGGTAATTGGTTTCTTCATCGCTGAACGTGATATGCTTGATGGTTTCGAGAAGCTCCTGCACTCCGGCAAAAATAACGTATCCGCCATTAAACGGAATTTTACGAAAGAAGTAATCAAAACTGGCTGTTTTGTGATGCATGCCCGACAAAAAATATCCCTGGGCCATGGTTAGCTCGTAGTAGTCGGTGTAGGTAGCCGGGTTGTCTATGTACATGTAAAAAGTCCTGTTCTGTTTCGGTTCAAAAATAGGAAAGATGGGTGTCAGGATGAAACCGTTTCTGTAACTGCAGATTCTTAGCTTGCTCTGGTTACATTATTTTATCCGGCAGATGATCTCCCAAGACGTGTTTTTGTTGTGAGCTCAGGTACCGATGCTCTCTGCCATTGGTGGAGGAACAGATATCAAAAGGATTGTGCCCGGCACCCGCAATTTCCTTTATCTTGTGCGTTAATCAGCATAGAAAATTTCTCTATATTTCAACCCGACAGCAGCGATCAATATATTGACGAAGACACTACCCCGTTGAATAGCCGCACAACTTTCTTAGTATTCACTCTTTTCCTGTTTGCACTTAGCTGTGCCACGCCAATGGCTCCAACAGGCGGCGAGCCCGATAGAACCGGTCCGGTCGTGATTGATACCTATCCAGCCACCGGAACCACGAACTTTTCGGGCAGTGAGGTTCGCTTTACGTTCGATGAGTTTGTTGACAGAAATTCATTTCGACGAAATGTAAGTATTGAGCCCGATCTTGCCATCGAACTTGAATACAGTTTCAGAAGAAGGACGGCGATTGTAGAGTTTAAAAGCCCGCTGCCTGATAATACTACATTTGTTGTGAAGGTAGGCGTAGATGTTACTGATACACAACGAAATAGGATGGCCTCGTCTTACGATCTTGCATTGTCGACCGGTGATGAATTGGAGGAGGGGCAGGTAACGGGAAGGCTGATCGACGCAAACACCGGCAGGGGCGAAAGCGGCAAACGGGTCTTTCTGTATCGTGAGCCCGTCGACTTTTCGGAGCGTGCAAATTATGTAGCACAAACAGATACTGCCGGACTCTTTACATTTGGGTTTCTGAGTGAAGGCACCTATCGGGCGTTTTGGGTAGATGATGTAAACCGAAACCGCAGGTGGGACCAGGAAAGGGAAAGAGCTCAGCCCTTCATGGAAAAACAGTTTGCACTTGGAAGAAATCAGGTTGCCGATATCGGCAATCTGTTTTACACAATCCCCGATACAACCTCGCCGAGGATAGAAGGAGTGGGGCTTCTTTCTGAAAGAAGGCTTCGGTTAAGGATGTCTGAGCCTCCTGTCTGGCAGCCAGATGCATATTTCGCCGTAACCGACACGCTTGGCAATGAATTTACAAGGGCATGGCCGCTTTACGATTCTGAAAGCGATGCCAACGTACTGTTTGCTCAAAGCGAGCAAGCACTACAAGAAGACGAGATGTTTACCCTGGTACCAAATGGATTTTCAGATGCTGCCGGCAATCCGCTGGTTGTTGATTTTTCACCATTCAGCGGTTCTGCCGATCCTGATACAACCGGACTCAGAACAATTTCCCACAATTCGGGTAGTGGCCTTTTTCCCGATGAACCGCTTGAAATTTACTACTCCAAGTTCATTGACGACAATTCAGTTGTTGACTCACTACTTGTATTCGAAGGCGATCAGATGCTAGAAGAGTGGCCTGCTGTTGAGGTTGAGCGACATATTCTCAGAATAATGCCGGCGAATGAGGCTTGGGAGAGCGGTCTTAGATATGAGTTTCGGGTTTGGAACCCTTGGGAATCGGAGCGAGAGCGAATTAATCCGGATATTTGGCAGAGAAACCAATTGGGAAGTATTGAAATAGAGGTCGAGAATGCTGATCCTGAGATAATCAAATACCTCCGTCTAACCGATCTGGATAATTCCATCCTTGTCGATACCACATTTTACGACTCGATAACGGTCGACAACTTGCCGCCACTCGAATATAAAGCCATCGTTTTTGAAGATGTAAACGGAAATGGCAGATGGGACGCGGGAAAGGTTGATCCTTTTGAAAAACCGGAGCCTTACGCAATAAGAAGACGGATTCCGGTAAGGGAAGGATTTACATCTGAAATTACGCTTACCTTTCCGGAAAAAGCTGTTGTTGAAGATGCAGATGATATTCTCTTACCCGGGCCGGAAATGAGAATTGATGAACAGACAGATAATTCTGACCATGATTGAAAACATAACTACATTTTTCGAGCAGTATGAGGTATTTATGAAAATTACTACGGTAGTGATTATTACCGTAGTTGTCGCCAAAATTTCGAACCGGCTGTTAAATAAGTACCTCGACAGGAAAGATGATATCAGCGGCAGTGAGCTAACCAATTATAAATTTCTTGAACATTCACTCTCCGGAATCATCTATCTGCTTGGTTTTTCTTATGCCGTTTGGCACATACCATTTCTGCAGCCCATTGCAACGTCCTTGGTTGCGGGTGCGGGTATACTGGCAATTGCCGTAGGTTTTGCATCTCAACAGGCACTGGGTAACATCATTAGCGGTGTATTTATCGTTATTTATAAGCCATACGTGATAAATGACCGGATTTCGCTTAAGGGAGACCTGAGGGGGATCGTGGAAGATATTAGTCTAAGGCATACTGTGATTCGAAATTTTGAAAATCAGAGAATAATCATTCCGAATTCAGTGATCAGTAATGAAGTGTTGATCAACTCAAATTTTGGGGATGTTAAGATTTGCCGCTTTATTGAAATAGGAATCAGTTACGGATCAGACATTGACCTGGCGAAAAGCATTATCCGCGATGAGATCGAAAACCATAGCCTCAGTATCGATGTTCGTACAGATCAGGACGTTGAAGCGGGAACTCCAAGGGTAATGGTTCGTGTACTTTCGCTCCATGACTCATCGGTTCTGCTTCGCGGCTGGGCATGGGCTAAAGATGCCGCAGACGCCTTTGTTCTGCAGTGTGATGTAACTGAGAGCATTAAAAAGCGATTCGACAGAGAAGGTATAGTGATTCCGTTTCCGCAGCGCACCATCAGCTATTTGAATCAGTCAGCTTCTGAAAAGCAGGTGAATACAGATTCCGGTGAAACAAACGATCCTGCAATATCTGCTAAATAGAACTCCGGGCTGTCTATATCGGTCATGATGCCGGTGGAGGGTTATTCTCCGATTTTGGATCCTCGCTGTCGCCCTCATCAATAAGTTCGCCATCTTTCATGATGAAGCGCTCCGATCGATAGGTGATATTGATCATCCAGTCGGCATAGTCAGGAAACTCAGCCCTTATGCGGGCCAAGGCCATTTGTCTGAAATTTGATTCGATGAGAGCACCCTGACCGGGCCAAAGGTTAAACTTATAGCGTATGAAACGCCATCCCCCGCGGATTGTCTTCTTAACCCCAAAGTTTTCGGGTTCTTCCATCACAATGGCCTTGTGCTGGCTGTAAAGCGCCGCTGCAAGCGGATTTACGATCTGGCTGATCTGCTTGCCGGAAATTCCATCGGGTATTTGAAAATCGATATAGGCGCGAATACAGCCGCCCCGGAACTGGCTGATTACAGCGATATTTCTGTTAGGCATGTGTACGCGCTGACCATGAAGATTAATTAGTACAGTAAACCGCATTCCCACGCTCTCAACCCTTCCGATTTGACCCGATACTTCAACTACGTCCCCAACTTTTATCAGATTTGAAAAAATTAGCGTCAGCCCAATCACAATATCCTGCACGAATCCTTGCGATCCAAAACCAATCGCAAGCCCAATCACCGTAGTGCTGGCGAGGTAAGCTCTCAGAGAAAGATTAAACTCCTGAAGGATTAAACCGAGTGCAAGAAAGTAAATTACAAATGTGAGTGTACTTTCAAGAATCGTGATAACTGTAGCCGACCTTGGAAATTTTTTTGAAAACTCCGATACACCCCGGGTAGCAGTTGCACCTTTTCCAAGAAGGATGAACTCCGATAAACGCTTTATCAGCATTACTATGAGGTGCGAACCGGCTGCTACGGCTAGTATGATCAGAATTCGATAAAGAAGCGGGGAGTCGGAAAAAAATTCAAACATATCGGTTGTCAAATGATTTCAGATGCATGGTGTAACCGTCAAAATTAATCAATCTGACGATGAAATGATTGAGCTGTAATTTTCAGTTAGTGATATAGGGAAAAGATTCAAAGCTGTGAGCGATGAATATAAAGACTCAGATTTTGTATCTTTTGGAATCGCTTCCAGTAAAATCATAAAAAGAACTATCGAGACATATTGTGAAGACAAAGACTGCAGATAAACGCGCTGCCGCAAGCAATGGTGAAGCTGTTAAGCCGGTGAAGTATATCCCAAAATATAAAGTTCGATTTGTAACTGCTGCCAGTCTTTTTGACGGGCACGATGCGAGCATCAATATTATGCGGCGCATTCTGCAAGGTACGGGTGCTGAAGTGATTCATCTCGGCCATAATCGATCTGTACATGAAATTGTGAACTGCGCCATTCAGGAAGACGCACAGGGAATCGCAATCAGCTCATATCAGGGCGGCCATATGGAATACTTTAAGTACATGGTGGACCTGCTTAAGGAAAAGGGTGCGCCCCACATCCGGGTATTTGGAGGGGGAGGTGGCGTAATTGTAGACCGCGAGATTAAGGAACTTCACGAGTACGGTGTTTCCCGGATATTTTCCGTTGAAGATGGGAGCAGTATGGGCCTTCAGGGTATGATCAATCACATGCTTGAGATATGTGACTATGATACCAATCAACTTGACAACAGTGGGTTAGGCCATCTCACCAAAAATATTTCTATTTCTATAGCCCGTATAATTTCAGCCATCGAAAACGGGCATCATAAAATTGCTGAATACAAAGATGGTGCACTGTTTATAAATGAGGACAAACTGGATTCAGAAACCGGGAAGGCAATTCCTGTATTAGGCATAACCGGTACCGGTGGTGCTGGAAAAAGTTCGCTTACCGATGAAATTATTCGGCGCTTTCTCACCGAATTTGAAGAATTAAAAATCGGGGTTGTATCCATAGATCCGTCTAAGCAGAAAACCGGCGGTGCTTTGCTGGGAGACAGGATCCGGATGAACAGTATTGATACCGAAAGGGTGTACATGCGAAGTATGGCAACCCGTGCTTCCAATAAGGCAATAAGTGACTCCGTGAAGGGTGCGGTTGAAGTGTACAAGGCTGCCGGGTTCGATCTTATCATTATCGAAACAAGCGGGATCGGGCAGAGCGGTACGGAGATCATGGATGTGTGCGATATTCCAATTTACGTTATGACCCATGAGTACGGTGCGGCAACCCAGCTAGAAAAAATCAATATGCTGGATCTGGCCGACCTTGTGGTGCTCAACAAGTTTGAAAAAAAGGGATCCCTGGATGCACTTCGCGATATTCGAAAGCAGATACAGCGGAACAGGGGGGAGTGGCATTCAAAACCTGAAACTATGCCCGTATATCCCACGATTGCAGCACAGTTTAACGATGAGGGTGTACACAGGTTATTCAGCGCTATTGTAAAAAGAATAAATGACCGGTTCCCGCTTTCTTGGCAGCCAAAACTCTATATAAACGACACCCCGGCCGAAGACCTGCAAACACAGGCAGTAATTCCCGGTAAACGTCAGCGTTACCTGTCCGAGATCACAGAAACAATTCAGAACTACCACGAATGGGCCAATCAACAGGTAGAAATCGCCACAAAACTGGATCAGGTGCGCGGCACCATTGCTCAGATAAAAAATTGGTCGCCCGATGATGAGAAGCTCATGTTGAGCCGTCTCGAAGAAATGGAAGATCACTGGAGTGTGAAGCTCGATCCGCTGCCGGCTAAAATTCTTGAAAGATGGGATGATCTGTTTCAGAAATATCAGAAGGACACATTCGATGTGAAAATTCGCGGTAAAGTAATTCAGAACAAACTGTACAGGGAGTCGCTCAGTGGTATCAAAGTGCCGCGGATTGCCATGCCCAAAACGAAAAATCTTGGCGACAGGCTAAAATTTGCCCTTAAAGAAAACCTTCCCGGTTATTTTCCATTTACGGCAGGAGTGTTTCCGTTCAAGCGGGAAGGAGAAGACCCAACCCGGATGTTTGCAGGTGAAGGAACGCCCGAGCGCACAAACCGCCGTTTTCACTATGTAAGCGAGGGGATGCCGGCTGCGCGCCTTTCCACTGCCTTCGATTCGGTTACCCTGTACGGAGAAGATCCTGATCACCGTCCCGATATCTACGGAAAAATCGGCAACTCGGGTGTCAGTATCTGTACGCTTGACGATATGAAGAAGCTCTATTCGGGCTTTGAACTTACCGCACCCACCACGTCGGTGTCGATGACCATTAACGGGCCGGCACCAATGATCCTGGCCATGTTTATGAACACGGCCATTGACCAGGAGGTAGAGCGATACCTGAAAGAACAGGGCAGATGGGATGAAGCAAAGAAAAAAATCGCCATAATTTTTGAAGATAAAGGCTTGCCTGCCCCGCGCTACGAAATGGACATGCCTCCAACCAATGACGGTTTTGGACTGGGTACCCTCGGCATTAGCGGCGACATGCTTGTTGAAAAAGATGTGTATGAAAAAATTAAAGCCGACACGCTTAAGGTGGTGCGAGGAACTGTTCAGGCCGATATCCTGAAAGAAGATCAGGCTCAAAACACCTGTATCTTTTCTACCGAGTTTGCCCTTAAGATGATGGGCGACATACAGGAGTATTTTACGGAGCATAATGTGAGAAACTACTACTCGGTTTCTATCTCCGGATACCATATAGCCGAAGCCGGAGCCAACCCGATTACTCAGGCCGCATTCACACTGTCGAACGGTTTCACGTTTGTAGAATATTATCTGTCGCGAGGCCTCGATATAGACGATTTTGCACACAATCTCTCCTTTTTCTTCAGCAATGGTCTCGATCCGGAGTATGCGGTTATTGGCCGCGTTGCGCGCCGTATCTGGGCAATTGCCATGAAACATAAGTACTCGGCCAATGAGCGCTCGCAAAAATTAAAATACCACATCCAGACCAGTGGACGGTCATTGCACGCGCAGGAAATCCAGTTCAACGATATTCGGACAACTCTACAGGCGTTAATGGCCATATACGATAATTGCAACTCTCTACACACCAATGCCTTCGACGAAGCTATCACAACACCTACCGAAGCATCGGTCCGCCGGGCTCTGGCCATTCAGCTCATTATCAACAAAGAGATGGGCATGACCATGAATGATAATCCGCTGCAGGGATCTTTCATTATTGAAGAGCTTACCGACCTGGTGGAAGAAGCCATACTGGCAGAGTTCGATCGTATCACTGAACGGGGAGGGGTTTTGGGCGCCATGGAGCGTATGTATCAGCGCGGAAAAATTCAGGAAGAGAGCCTCTACTACGAATCGCTTAAACACTCCGGCGAACTGCCAATAATTGGGGTGAACACGTTCAAAAGCGATTCAAGGACCGTAGAAGAGGAGAGAGAGATCGAATTGATCCGCTCCACAGAAGACGAGAAGCTGCAGCAGATTAACACACTGAGCGCATTCCAAAAGAGGAATGATCCAGAGTCTGAAGCAGCCCTTGAAAGACTCCGGAATGTTGCCCGTAATAACGGCAATCTTTTCGAAGAGCTGATGGAAACGGTGAAGGTATCATCCCTTGGTCAGATCTCTCACGCCCTCTACGAAGTAGGCGGCCAGTATCGGCGCAACATGTAGGTTAAGAAAATCCACTCTTGGGAGGGGATAGAAAGCGAAGCGTTTGCCAAAGGCATACCTGTAGGTAAACAGGTCAGAATCGAAGTGTACATGTCGGGGCTGAAAAAGCGAGTAGGTACAATCCACCTTAGTGGCAAAAAACACACTCCCGCAATCGAAAGCAGTGCTGCTCATTCTCAAACCCGGTTCACTCTTGTCAAAAATATTCCGTTGGGCAATGCGGAGTTTATCGCGCCTTTTCCGCTATGCTCAGATTGGGTTTCAGCCAGTAGAAAAGAGCAGGCAGAATGAACAGATCTGCAATCAGGGCGGCAAAAATAGTTGTGCAAACAAGGATTCCCATCATTGCGGTAGATGTAAATGCGCTGGTTATAAGAGTACCGAAGCCTGCAATCAGGATCATGCTGGTAATGATAATGGCGCGACCCGTCCGAACCGTCGTTGCGGTCAGGGCCGGCATCATCGCTTTACGCCGAAGATACTCAATGCGAAATCTGGCCAGATAGTGAATACTGTCATCCACTGCAATGCCGAGTGCAATGGTAAATATTACAGCGGTTGATGGTTTAATGTCGACATTCAGAAAACCCATTACACCCGCTACCATGATTAGCGGAAGCAAGTTGGGTACCAGGGCAATAAACGCAAATGCAAAGCTTCTGAACAGCAGCGCCATGATCAGTGTGATGGCTGTAATCGCCAGCAGAATACTCCAGGCCAGTGAGTACACAATCTTTTCGGTCAGATCGGCACTTAAAATTGTTGTTCCGGTAATCACAACATCTTCTTCCGCAAACAAGCCGGCAATTTCAGGACTGATTTCATCCCTTATCTCATTGATGCGCTTTGAGCCGGCATCTTCGACGAAGGCGGTTACTCTGAGTTTGCTGTAGTCGAAGTCAACCAGCCTGTAGAGCTCATCCGACTCGTTAATTTCCAAAAGCAGCACATATTGCGCGACAGAATTATCTGTACCGGGCAAACCTGATGGTGATTTATCGAAGTGATCGTTCTGTTCATCAAAGCCATGCTGCTCGTCATTGTTAACCGACATCACACGGTGCACTTCCGCAATCAGAGTATGTAATCCGGTTATTCTATGGATTTCATCATAGCGAAGAAGCTTTTCCTCCATTAAATACAGCCTCTCCAAAAGATCTGCCGATAAAGCACCATCCGGAGTTCCGGTGTTAATCAAAAACTCCATTGGGAACATGGGTGAGATATTTTCACTGAAGAAGCGACTATCCTGCATCAAATCGGTGTCATCCCCAACGTCGTCGAAAACTCTGCCATTTACATCGATATTTTTGATTCCGTATCCAAAGAAGAGGGTAATGCCAAGACCCACCCAAAGAACTTTCCTGAAATGCAGCCTGTTAACAGCTGAAATTTTCATCAGCCAGTTGTTCAATACGGGATAAAAAGATCCCGATTTTTCATTGAATACCCGCTTTTTCTTAGAGCGCGTGAGTGCTGCCGGTAAAAAAAGTATGGTTACGAGGTAAG
>PWWL01000251.1 GCA_003561515.1 Balneolaceae bacterium | reverse complement strand
GCAAGCCCGATATCATGATCGATTTTGGCGTAAGCGGCCAGGCCACCACCGTGGGCATTGACCGCGACGGGAACATTGCATTTAAAAAGCCGGGCCAGGCACTTTCTGCCAATGAGTTTAGAGATCTTTTTTCCGGCCTGCTAAACTAAATAATTTGTGTTCGGAATATTCTTGAATTTGACAACGATAAAGTCCCAAAATTTTCCCGAAGAGATCTGGGACAAGGAGGTACGTGTTTATCGACCTGACAGCGTGGTACAGTGCTTTTCTGTATCTCCTGTCAGCGTCGAAGGGAAATTACCTTCTGACTCACAACGCTGATCCCGAAGCCTCGGGATAGGTGCTGTCAGGTTGTTTGATTCGAGCCGCTAAACAAGTACCGACGCATCCAGGTTTTCCCAATTCTCATCTAAAACTCAAGTTAAATTGATCCTATGGAGTTTTACACGTTTTCTTTTATACAGGGTGTGCTGGCATTCCTGGCTCCCTGTGCGGTGGCACTGCTGCCGGGGTATATTGTCGCGTTCATTTCACGGACGTCTGACAACAAGCCCGGCCTTTCAAAACGGCTGATGCGAGGGCTGAAACTTGCCCTTCTCAGCATCTCCGGAATCCTTTTGATTTACGCCATTGCAGGAGCTGTGATCGTTACGGCGGCCCAGCTTCTTAAGGATTATATGATGTGGATTACCATCGGCATGGGCGGATTTCTGATCCTGGTCGGCATCCTGATGGCGGCAGGCAAAAGCTTTTCATTTACACTAAATGTAAACCACGCATCCCCCAAATCGGAAGTGGCGGAAGCGTTTGTATTCGGCATTGCATACGCCATCGGTGCGCTTGGATGCCTCTTTCCGCTCTTTCTCATTGTAGCCACGCAAGCAATGGCTGCACCATCGGCTCTAACGGGAGCCGGCTATTTTGCCGCTTACTTTGCCGGTATCAGTCTCATGATGATCGGCGCCATCCTGCTGTCGGTACTGGCCAGGGACTACCTGATGGTGATGCTGAGAAAAATACTGCCATACATGGAGCGCGCCACCGGGTGGCTACTGATTGTTGCCGGCGGGTATGTGATTTATTACCAGACGTTTCTATTGCAGTTTTAGTGAAATTAAAAAGACAATTGACAGGCTTTTACAATGATTCCAATGTAGGTTTAATCAAACAATTGACTCCAAATCAAAGCCCTGTATACTTTAATTTTTTGGTGATTGAAACACTTCTTGCAAATTTTCGTGATGAAAAAGAGATGTGATGTTTTCGATGTATTACGTATTGGAAATCTTGCCAGTTGAAATTTATCATGAACAAAAGCCCGGATGTCTGATAGCAAAATCCTGAATCGTATTAAACAGAATCGATTCTTTTCGGCACTTCTTGTGATGGCTATTTTTTATCTCCTGAATTACCATGCCGTTGATCTGGTTCGCGTTTTCTTTCCCGAAATTGCCGGCTATCCCCGATGGGGAGCCCGAATGATTGTGGAAACCGCAGGCTGTATCATCGCTGTGATGATACTATATAAAACCTGGTTTATAGGTGCTCTTAAGGAGATGGCAATAATCAAACCGGTTCACACAGCTTTTTTGCTGGCGTTTGTGGCCACACTGCCCATGTCGCTTTCATTCGGAATCAGCAGTTCGTTTATACCCGATTCCGATGCCACGCGGGTTCTCTTTTTCACAATTCTGTCTCCGGTTACTGAAGAGGTCCTGTTCCGCGGGTTTGCGTTTTGGATGCTCTACAGGTACGCCCGTCTGGGGTTCTGGACGTCTGCATTGCTGCCGGCAGCCATATTCGGCCTGATGCATATTTGGCAGTCTCAGGAAATTCTGGAACGGATCGGTATCATCGCTATTACCGGGGTGGGCGGTATCTGGTTCAGCTGGTTGCTGATGAAATGGAAAAACCTCTGGGTGCCGATCGCTTTTCACGTACTGATGAACTTTTGGTGGGAAATTTTTGATGCCGGAGCCAATGCACTGGGAGATGTGAATGCAAATATTGCCCGTGCGGCCACCGTTTTGCTCTCGATTCTGTTCACCATCTGGAAGGATAAACTGCCGGATGTGTTAAATGCAGATAGCAATAAATAACAAGACCTTCCTGATACGCAGATGCAGTAAAATGCTGCAGTTCTAAAAAACCCACAATAACGGGTAATTTTGAACGATGGAATGCCATGATGCCCAATGGTTATTCCATAGGGGCATCGCCGGGAATATCAATATCGGGCTTGTGTGCTTCTGTCTGCCGAATATTTTCTGATAACAACTCAATTGTTACTTCAACAAGTTCAGACTCTTTTCAAATAAGCATGTCCTTTAAACAATTTTATCTGGTTCACTGAGATCGGGCAGCGGACCGCGGTATCCAAATATCCGTTTGATCCATTTCACCACTCCAACACTTTGGCTTTTTACGTACCACTGATCGGCAGCGCGCCTTGCTCCCAGTCCGTAGCTGGGATATGGGTAGATTGTATCCGCCATGTTCTTGAGCGTGATGCCGTTTTTCATTGCCAATGCGTACTGGCTTATAAGTTCACCGGCATGGGTTCCAAGCACATCCGCTCCTAAAATCTTACCGTTGAATTTTTTTGCATACACATAGATCCAGCCTTCCGTTTTTTCATCGGTAATGGCACGGTCTATCATTTTATAGGGAAATTTGTAGGTTTCGTACTTTGTCCCATCTTCATCAAGCTGTTTCTGTGTGGCACCCACATGCGCCACTTCCGGTTCTGTGTAGGTTACCCAGGGCACATGCTTATCATCAATCTTCATGGGAACTTTCAGTAAAGCATTGCTGACTGCAATCTTGGCCATATGCTCGGACATGTGGGTAAACTGGTAGCGCCCGGTTACATCGCCAATCGCGTAAATATTTCGGATGTTGGTGCGGCATTTATCATTTATCGTAACACCAAGTTTGTCAGTTTTTACCCCGGCTGCGTCAAGATTCAGCGGTTCAAAATTGGCGCGGCGCCCGGTAGCCATCAGCAGTTTTTCAGCCTTTATTACTTTTGTTTCGCCATCGCGTTCAATGGTAACTTCCACTGATTTTTCATCGCCGCTGACCGAATGTACACCGGCACCCAGCTCATACTTCACTCCTTGCAACTCAAGGTGCTCTTTCAGGATGGGAGTCAGTTCAGGATGGTCGTTAGCGAGGATGGTATCAAGCATATCCACTACCGTAATTTCGGTGCCCAGGTTTTGAAAAGCCTGTGCCATTTCCGTGCCAATCGGGCCGCCTCCCACAATAATCATACTTTTGGGAAGCTCGTCCATTTCGAACAGGTTGTGGTTTGTGAGGTGGGGTGTTTTATCTATACCGGGTATAGGCGGAACAAACGCTTTGGCCCCCGTTGCAATCACAAAATATTTTGATGTCACTTCACGGAGGATTCCGGACCCATTTTTTAACTGGAGAGTGTTTTTATCCAGAAATATCGCTTCACCTTCTTCTACATCAATCCCCATTTCTCTGAACTTTTCGGGGTCGTCAGCTTCTTCATAAATATCCTGCCGGATGGTATCAAGCTTTTCCCTGACCTCCTGCCAGTTAACCGATTTTCCCGATAGTTCGGCTTTTTTCCCGAGGTTAAGCAGCACTTTACTTGGCACGCAGCCGTACCAGGTACAGTCGCCGCCAAGCTTTGCTTTCTCGATCATCATTGTTTTTGCCCCTAAACTTACCGCTACACCGGAAGCCGTTAAACCTGCTGCTCCTCCCCCAATCACGATGATATCATACTGATACTTCATTACTAATGAGCTCCTCCTTTTTCTGTTTTACTTTCTTTAAAGTTGAATAGATGGCATACACGATAATTGCGACAATGAGCCCGTAAACCCACATCGGTACATTTTCACCTGCAATAATCAGATACACATAGGCTGATATTGCACAGGCACATGCCAGCAACACCGGACCTGTAACCGGGCGTTTCTTTTTAATATTCTGAACCAGCCAGCCTATTGCCAGCCAGAAAATCGGGATTGCACCTACATATATAGAGCCAAAAATGACCGGGTTAACTCCGTATGGCTCCCCCAACCCCATGAACCAGTTATATATTTCGGCAAATTCCATAAAAGACACCCGTTTTTTTTAATCAAAGTAAATTCTAAATCGTTTTCATGAGTTTTTAAAAATAATTTGAATGGAATATTTCTCATGAAATTTTTCAGGTATAATATCTGATATAGATCATCAGATATAAGCACAAAACTATCACATTTTGTTATCAATACTTATACCCCTTCATCTCCTCTTCGCTAAACTCCACGCCTAAACCAAGCACCATCCGGTTCACGAAGTTGAAATAGGCGATTACCTGAACAGCATCCAGGACGGCGCGGTCTTCAAGTCCCGCTTTTAGCAAGGTTTCGATCTCCCCGGAGTAATCGGGGTTTTTGTTGTGGGTAAGATGTTCGGCCAGGTTGCAGAGTAAACGGTCGATTTCGGAGAGGTCCAGTTTCGATCGGTCGTTTACAAGCTGCCGGGTTTTCGACTGATCTTTCCAATATGCCAGCAGCGCCTGTTCGTGGTGATTAATGCAGTAGGCGCAACGGTTAGCCACCGAAGTAACAACACCCAGCATCTCGCGCTGATATCGCTTCAGGTGCGACTTGCCGTACATGATGGCCATATACAGCTCCATATGCGCAACCAATGCCTCCGGATTAAGGCTCTGGATTTTGTGTACCTCGGCGATTTTGCCTCTTGTTTCAACGAGGTTGTCGTAAATCTCTTTTAACGGCCCTTCTGCCTGTGCCGGATCAATGGTTTTGATAAATGCCATTCGTTCGGGTTTGATTATCGGTTGCCTGTTACAGCGGTATGATAACCATTTCCGCCATGATTCATGAAATCTGTATCAACTTGTTACACAATCGTTATGGACACACACCTGTAATTTGTTTTCTTAAACAAAAACTAAAAAATCATTTACCATGTCTTTAAAATTTAAGTCTATTACAGTTTTTCTATTCTCACTCACATTCCTTTTCACCGCATGCAATGCTGATGCACAACGCCTGCCGGGATTTGATACCAATCTTGAAAAGCGGAGTATCGAACTGAATGAACTGATCGATGGTGGCCCTGGTAAAGACGGGATTCCTTCGATCGACAATCCAATGTTCGTAAGCCAGGAGGAAGCCTCCGATTGGCTGCGAGGCCGGGAACCCGTTATTTCCCTCGAAATAAACGGAGAGGCCCGTGCCTATCCTATCCAGATATTGATGTGGCATGAAATTGCCAATGATGAAGTGGGTGGTGTTCCCGTTTCCGTTACCTTCTGTCCGCTCTGTTACTCGGCCATCGTTTTTGATCGTCGTCACGACGGCGAAGTGCTCGAATTCGGGGTATCGGGCCTGCTTCGAAAATCGGACATGATTATGTACGACCGAACCACCGAGAGTCTCTGGCAGCAGTTTTCGGGTGAAGCACTTGTGGGCGATTACACCGGCGATTTTTTGACTATTGTACCGAGCCAGCTCATCTCTTTTGAACAGTTCAGGGAAGCGTATCCTGATGCGCCGGTACTATCGAGAGAAACGGGACACCGAAGAAACTACGGTGAAAATCCCTATGCGGGGTATGATGACATCAATAACTCTCCTTTTTTGCTCCGGGAAGAGGTGTCGGATAAAATAAGTCCCATGGAAAAGGTGGTTGGCGTGCGAACCGAGAAGGCCGTAAAAGGATATACATACAGTATTACGCGAAAAGAACGAGTACTGCACGATAGTGTGGGCGGCGAACGCATTGTGATATTCCATATCGACGGAATGGCTTCTGCTCTTGATAACCGCACCATCCATCGTTCGCGTGATGATGGGGCCACAGGCGTGTTTTCACCCATACTAAACGGTGAACTGCTCGAATTCGAATACAGGAACGGTGAAATCAGAGACAAAATAACGGGGTCTGTATGGAATATCTCAGGCCGTGCATTTCAGGGACCTTTACAGGGCGAACAGCTTGAAACAATGGTATATGGCGACTACTTTGCCTTTGCATGGCTGGTGTTTTATCCTGATACGGAAATGGTTGAATAGGAATAGATTGAAAGAATTTAAAAATCCCGATATAGATGCCCGTTTTGCAATTGCCGGGGGATTTCCCGCCCGGTATGTAAATAACGGCAGGTATATGATGTTTCTTTGGAACGACGGAGAAAACCCGCTTTACGTACATATTGATGAACGTAAGATGGAGCTGAAACCGGGGCACCTGCTATGTACCACCTATCTCCACAAAGTCCATATTGACAATTCGGCAAAAGGGTTGAAAAGCCTGTTCTTTAACCGGGAATTTTACTGTGTTCATACCTACGACAGTGAGGTTTCGTGTAACGGACTTCTCTTCTTCGGTTCAAACAGTTCACCGGTTCTGAAACTGGACGATGAAGAAACGCTGCGGCTTCGAACTCTTTTCTCCGTACTAGATGAAGAATTCTCGGTATCCGACTCGAACCAGGAGGAGATGCTTCGGATTCTGTTGAAAAGGCTGATCATAAGGTGCACCCGCCTGGCAAAAAAACAGATTCTCAAAAGTAATGAAAAACAGAGTGATATCGATCTGATACGATCATTTAATGTACTGGTTGAAGAACATTTTAAGACGAAAAAGACGGTGAAAGAGTATGCGGAGCTGATCTACAAATCACCCAAGACGATAACTAATGTATTCGGTAAATACTCCGAAGAGTCGCCCCTCCAGGTAATCCATAACAGGGTGATTATGGAAGCCAAGCGTCTGCTCTTTTATACGGATAAAACGGCCAAGGAAGTTGGCTACGAACTTGGCTATTCGGATCCCGCCCAATTCAGCAAGCTGTTCAAAAACGTTGTTGGAATGACAACCACGGATTTCAAAGAGAGCAAAAACTTTTCATCATCCGGGCAAAATTGACAACTCCCCGTGTACAACTGCCATGGTAAGCCCCGGCTGTACTTCCGATGTTGGGTACAGATTAAACAATAACCCTCAATCGGAGGAAACCATGAGACCATTTGATGTACCAACACGCGACGACGTATCCGAACAAAATCAGCAGATCTTCGATGATCTGAAATCCAAAGTCGGATTTGTTCCCAATATCTATGCAACCTATGCCTATTCGGAACATGCCCCGGCGCGATATCTTACTTTTGCCAATGGCAAAACATCCCTTAACAACAAGGAGAAAGAAGTAATTAACCTTGTAACCAGTCAGGTAAATGGCTGCTCATACTGCCTGGCCGCACACACTGCGATCGGCAAAATGAACGGCTTTACCGAAGAGCAAACTGTTGAGCTACGACAAGGCCGTTCACCTTTCAGCGAAAAACTGGATGCACTTGCCAAACTGGCAAAAAGCATTACCGAAAATCGCGGAAAGATCAGTGATGAGGTTTTGGCCAATTTTTTCAACACCGGATACACCAAAGAAAACCTGGTGGATGTAATCCTGAATATCGGTGATAAAACAACCACCAATTTACTTCACAATGTAACCGATATCCCGGTCGACTTCCCCGAAGCCCCGGAATTCGCAGAAACCGCAAGCTAAAGGAGGATCACGATATGCATACAATTAACTGGAAAAACGCGATTCTCGCAGGATTGTTAGGAACCATTCTGTTCGACCTGTTCGGACTTGTAATGGGCATGGGCTGGTGGGATATTCCCGGTCTGTTAGGTGAACAAACCGGCCTTGGCCTTGCATACGGAGTCTTCGGCCACTTTAGCAACGGTGCGCTGCTGGCTATACTCTACGCGGGCATAGCCCCGTCACTATGGGGCCCGGCCTGGATCAGACCCTTTATCTTCATCACGGCTCAAACCGTGGCACTGGTCTGGTTCTTTATGTTCCCGCTTGTTGGAGCCGGAGTAATGGGCCTGAATGCCGGTATCGATATGACGATCGGTTCACTTGTGCGCCATTGGGTATATGTGATTCCTTACATCTTTATCATCAACAAAGGGCTTTTCCCAAAAACGGAAGCCTGAGAAAAACATACCCCATAACAATAAGGCACCTTCGGGAAACCGGGGTGCCTTTTTTTGTTTCCGGATGTCCGGCTGATATTAGAAAATCGTTACGGTTTTGATACATCCGAAAGCCGGAAAATCCCGTACTTGTAATCGTTTGATTCCATATAGGTTGGATTACAACTACCACCTGCAAGTGATACGATCCCTTCACTTGTTCAACTCAGGGGCACACCGGGGAACCGGGTGCTCCTTTTTTTAATGTTTATTTAAATCTTATCTCTGCAAATCGAATTGTCCGGATCTCTTGACAAGCAATTCAACACAGAACTATTTAATTCAGGTTTTTAAGTGTCAGACGAAATGCTGATTATACTCCTCTAAGATCATAATATCATTGATTAACAGTTGATCCATGCCTATTTCATTAAAAATGCTGACTGCTGCAGCTATCTATCTGATCTTGTTTACCGGCTGTGCCCTCATTTCAAACCCTGAAAAGTCGGGCGGGGAAATCATTGCCGTACCTGATGGACCATGGTGCAGCTTCAATATTTCTGGAGATGGCCGATGGCTGCAGTACATCGGCGACTACTCCGACTACCAGCCAGATGAAGAGCGGCGCAGCCTACGTCAGCGTCAGGCCTGGTTTGTAAATCTTGACACCGGTGAAACGGAGGTTGCCAAACCTGATCCCGAAGTGGTTGAGATGCTGCGGGATGGGCTTGGGCCTGACGGGATGGGCTGCTTCAGCCCCGATAACAGCCGGGTGTACTTTACACGGGTCATCTTTCCCGGTGAAAGGACCAGGGCCAACCCGGAAAATGAAAACGGACAGACACAACCAGAAGCTGCAATGTCGGTTCCTTCACAACGTGCAGAGCGATATTACTATATGATGGACCTGAACAGGTCACCTCTTACCATTGAGCGAACCGATCAATCCAACTGCAGCGAAACTGTTTCTCCCGTAAAGCCCAACATCCGGGTTGAGCAGAGATCCGAAAAACGAATCCGGGTATATTCATCCGATGGCATGCTTCTGGCAACGCACCGGCCCAGGGGCCTGCTAAGCAAGCGGATCTCCATGTGGAACCTGGACTCAAACCAATGGGAGCAAAGCTATTATCTCTCGCCAGACGGCAGCCACCTGGCTTATATTGTTTATGAAACGGGACCGTTAGGCTTTTCTGCACCCACTCCCGGGTACCTGGCTGATCTTAACCCGAAATCTGAAAACCCGGCTAAATTTCTGGCAGCTTCCACCTATAGCGCTGCATGGAGTTCACGGAATCATCTCTTTGCCTGTACGAGCCATTCTTCAGAAAATAGTGTCATAGCACGATGGATACCGTAAATTTTTCTTTTTTCAACGCTCTATATTTCCATTCAGAAACAACGGAAATGTAATTACCAGAGAGTAAAATCTACTATGAACTTTTAGCCCTCATAAATCACTGAGCTGAACTACAACTTTCATTATTACTTTTGCCTTGATGCAAAAGTAATCAAAAGATCAAGGCGGTGAATTCCCGAAGCAGTTCGCTTCAGCTGCGCGGTACGAATCCAAGGCCCCGCCTTAATGATTGCGATATCTTGGTTGGCTCATACCATGCGTGGCTTAGGATTCGTAAAGCACCGCTTCACTTCGCAAACCGGGAATTCAAGGCCGGGAAAATCCTGAACAAATTAGAGAGGAATCAATTGTAATTAGTTCGCAAATGAATATCACTGATGTCAGAGAATAAGTATTCACATGAGGGATTCACCCCACATTCTCTCTCAATTCCTCAGGAATATACTCCTTCACCCTTTTGAGCAAGTGGGCATGCATGTCCGGATTACCGGCAACCATGCGCTGACCGAACAGCCATCCCTCCTCTCCTTTCCAGTCGGTTACCACCCCTCCCGCTTCCCGGATGATCAGGGCTGCTGCCGCCACATCCCAGGCGTGGAGCGAATACTCAAAGAACCCGTCGAAACGGCCGCAGGCAACACAGCATAAATCAAACGTTGCGGCTCCGGGACGGCGGATCCCCTGCAGTTCCTCCATCAGCTTCCGGAACAGCTTCAGGTAGGGATCAACCAGTGAGAGATCGTTATAAGGAAATCCTGTGCCAACAAAGCCGTCCCTGGGGTTTGATGTATCCGAAACGGAAATCTTTTTCCCATTCAGAAATGCCCCCTGGCCTGTCACGGCTGTGAACTCCTCATTACGGTTTACCTCAATCACAACGGCCACTTTTGGTTGCCGATTTTCCCACAGCGCAACCGAAACGCAGTAAACTGGAAAGTTGTGGGCAAAGTTGGTGGTGCCGTCAATCGGATCCACGATCCAGGTGCGCTTTTCTGTGAGTGAATCCTTATCGGCCGTTTCTTCGGCCAAAATCTCATCTTCCGGGAAGTGCTCTTTCAGGATGTCCAGAATCACTTTTTCCGTGGCCAGGTCGGCATCGGTAATCAAATCGTGATGCCCCTTTTCGCGGGTGTTCAGAGATTTATTATCGTACTCTTTGATCTTAGCCACTCCGGCGCGGGCGGCCTTGAGGGCGATTTTCAGATCTTTTTCCATGTAGTTTTCAAATTGAATTTTGTTAGTGACTGATCGTAATAACTTAAAAGCGAATCATTTTTTCTCGCAGATTTACGCGGATGAATCGCGGAGTTCCGCAGAAAAATCTGCGAAACTTTGCGGAACATCTGCGGCACTCCGCGAGAACATCTCATCTGTCACTTTTCATTTTGTAATCAAACTTTGCGCTCTGCATCTCTGGATCTTTCTTCAAAAAATCGGGATCATCGAAGAGCTCGTCGGCCGGGGTTTTGTGGATACGGGTGATCTCTTTCTGAAGCTTGGTCAATGTCTTCATCAGCTTCGTTTTCCTATCTCCATCGGCTGACTTGATATCCTGTGAGAGCTCCCTCCGTTTGCGCTCATAATAATAAAGCTGCAGTGGTTTAATCGATGATTTTGCTGTCTTGTACAGGTTTTTGTCCCGCTTGAACTCATTCCCGGTTTTCTCTTTGTGCTTGTCACTTACGGTGTAGCGCTCCAAAAGGATGTCGCCCAACAAAGTGGGGTACGGCTGTTCCCGGCCTGTGTAGTGCTCCACCGATATCTCCTCCCGATCGAGATGCCGCTGAATAATGTCGGCATAGAAATTTCGCAGCTCCTCATCTTCAAAATGATCTTCAGCCACATTATGGCCGATAAATTTCACCATGTTCTCGCCGTACTGCAACATGAGACGGATCACCTCCATCTCGTAATGGGGGCGCTTGGTTGAAACGGGACGCTGTCTTATTCCCGGTTCATCTCCTGCCACCTCAACCGGACCCCGCTCTTCGGAGGGAAATGGAGCATCATCATCACGGACCGAAGACGGTTGTGACATTGTCCGGGTTTTGCGATACCGTTCTTTCTCCTTCTTCTCGACGATAATTTTATCCAGCTGTTGAAAGAGCTCACGGTCGCTGCCCTTGCGGTATTTCTGAGTCTGCTGGTGAAGGTGCTGTACAAATACCTGGCGCTCCAGTTCTTCAGGGATTAGTGCAATGCTTTCAAGAATCTGGCGGATGGTGGAAGACCGGTCGCCGGGACGATCCATCCGGCCTTCTTTCTCGGCTTTCAGGATGGTGAAGGTCACAAAATCCTCAGCCTTTTTCCGTTTGTACTCCATGAATGATTCTTTTCCAAACTGCTTCACAAACGAATCGGGGTCCTCACCATCGGGCAGCTCCATCAGGAACACTTCCATTCCCTGCTCAAGGGCGATGTTCATCCCGCGCTCCATGGCCGTCTGACCGGCACTGTCGGCGTCGTAAATCATCACAATACGGTTGCCGTATCGCTGCAGGATTTTTATCTGCCCGGCAGTGAGCGACGTTCCACTCGATGCCACCACATTTTTGATGCCGTGGCGGTTCATGGTAATCACATCCGTGTAGCCCTCAACCAGGATTACCTCTCCCTCCTTGCGGATTTCATTCTTGGCGAAGTTCACGCCGTACACTACCTCGCTTTTATTGTAGACGGGCGTCTGTGCCGAGTTGATGTACTTCGCGGTTTTTTTACCTTCATCAAGGATTCGCCCGGCAAACGCGATCACCTTGCCCGAGGGATTAAAAATCGGAAACATGAGACGGTCGCGGAAGGTGTCATAGTATCCATCGCCCCTGTTGCTCGGCTTCACCAGGTCGGCGTGCAGCAGGTATTCTTCGGGGATACCCTCTTTGGTTGCGGCTTTCAGTAGCAGTGAATTCGACGGCGCATAGCCCAGGCCAAACGCCTTAATTGCATTTCGCTCATACCCTCGCTTTTTGAGATACTCTCTGGCTTTGCCGGCATCCTCCGACTCTATAAGCTGCCGGTAGAAAAAGAGCCCTGCAAACTTTAGCACGTGATAAACACCCTCACGCAGTTTGGTGCGTTCATCCTCACCTTCCACATGCTCATCGGGGATATCGATCCCGTAACGGTCGGCCAGCGAGCGCAGCGATTCGGGAAAACTGATGCCCTCCATCGCCATCACAAAACTGAACACATCTCCGCTCTCGCCGCAGCCAAAGCATTTGTAGATTCCCATGGATGGGGTGACGTGAAAAGAGGGTGTTTTTTCGTTGTGAAACGGGCATAAACCGATAAATCCGCTGCCCGATTTTTTGAGCTTCACATAGTCGCCCACCACTTCTACAATGTCGGCCGTCTGCCGGATTTCCTCTTTTTTGTCGTCGCTGATCATACGCTGAAATAATACCGAAATGAATAACGGGGTACAAGGAAGAGGGTGAGGTGAGGAGGGGAAATGTGGGCTGAAATCAAAAGTTCTAGATCCTAATGTTCTAAATCCAGAAGTTGTCGGTTGACAGTAGCTAAGTAGACATTTGGCAGTATGCAGCAGGCAACTCATGAACCAGATTTTTCCCTGAACCTGCTGCGCGCTTTTGCACAATCCCGAAACTTCGGAGCTCCCTGCCTCCATGTTCCACGCTTACAGGAGTCGAAAGGCAATAGGCAAAAGTGAAAAGGCAAAAAGTAGGCAATTGGCAGTTGACAATAGGCAAATTCAGAACCAGATTTTTCTTGAACCTTGAACCTGAACTGTACCCAACTCTGCCAGGAGCCGAAAAGCACGGCACTCTGGCAGGTTGGAACCCTGATCCCTGAACCTGCTGCGTGCTGTTCGCAGTCCCGACCCCTCGGAGCTCCCTGCTCCCTCTTCCCTCTTCCCTCTTCCCTCTTCCTT